>CANJAW010000156.1:0-6739 GCA_947472215.1 Chitinophagaceae bacterium | reverse complement strand
TTACTTGCTTTACCATTGCAGCTGATGACGGGATTTTTGTTTCAGCCGAGGCTACTATCTTGGGAAACAAAATCATTGTTTTCTCTCCGACGGTGCGTCACCCTAAATATGTTCGTTTTGCTTGGGATGAAAAATCTCAACCAAATTTATTTAATAAGGAGGGGCTTCCTGCTGTCCCTTTCAGAACAGATCATCTAAAAATTAATTAACCCCAATTTTTTATCATGAAGCCTAATTTTTTGTGTTTACTTTTTTTGTTCACTATTGGCCTACATGCGAATGCGCAGAAAAAAAATTTAGACTGGATAGCTAAGGTTGGGTCGAAAGTTTTTCCAACGGGCAAAAAAATCTATACGGTGCAGGCCAAAAGCGATACTGCACATGTGATAACGAGTACGATTCAAAAAACAATTGATGACTGTGCTAGAAATGGGGGAGGCATTGTGCATTTCAATCCTGGTATTTATGTAACCGGTGCGCTATTTATCAAATCGGGGGTGCAACTAGTTATTGACAAAGGGGTGGTAATATTGGGTTCTCAGGATTTTAATGACTATCCTGATATCGATACAAGAGTAGCCGGTATTGAGATGAAGTGGCCAGCCGCATTGATTAATATCATAGAGGTTACAAATGCAGCCCTTACGGGGAAAGGAGTTGTAAATGCAAGGGGTAAATTTTGCTGGGATAAATATTGGACCACTCGCAAAGCATATGATAAAAAGGGCTTGCGGTGGATAGTTGATTACGATGTAAAAAGGGTTAGAACGGTGTTGGTTCAAAATTCTTCCAATATTACCCTGCAGGGTCTAACGTTTAAGAATGCAGGATTTTGGACAGTGCAATTATTGTATTCCCATCATCTTACCGTAGATGGCCTCATTATTAAAAATAATGAGGATGGCAGTGGCCCCAGTACAGATGGCATAGATATAGATTCTTCTAGCTGGGTGTTGATTGAAAATTGTGATATAGATTGTAATGACGATAATTTTTGCTTGAAAGCAGGAAGAGATTGGGATGGATTAAGAGTGAACCGGCCAACAGAATATGTGGTGATTAGAAAATGCCTTGCTCGCAGAGGCGCTGGCTTGGTTACTTTAGGTAGCGAAACTTCAGGAGGAATTCGACATGTATTGGCTACTGATTTGACTGCAAAAAATACCGATAATGGGTTACGTATCAAGTCGGCTACAACCAGAGGTGGGGTGGTTGAGGATATTTATTTCCAAAATTCAATTTTGGATTCGGTAAAAAATATTTTTCAATTCAATCTAAACTGGTATCTTGCATATAGTTATTCAACACTGCCAGATGGATATACTTTTGATAATATACCAGCCCATTGGCGTTCTATGCTTCAAAAAGTAATGCCTGCAGAAAAAGGAATTCCACATGCAAAGAATTTTTATATAAGTAATATCAAAGCCACCAATGGTGAAAATGCCTTTGTTGCTAATGGGTTAACTCAGTCACTGATATCCAATTTTATATTTAGTAATTGTACCATAACCGCTGTTAACTATGGAACACTAGCGTTTACTAAAAATTGGAAGTTCACTAATCTCGTGTTTAGTTCTATCACCAAACAACCGGAGTCGAATAGTACAGACAGCAAGGAGCCTAACGAACGTTCAAAAAATTAATTTTATCATTTCAACTAGCTAACAATGAAAAATTTGAAAATATTTTTCTTTTTCGCCGTAATCTTACTTTTGTCTTTTACATTCAATACACACATTCCAGTATTATATATCATTGGAGACTCCACTGTTAAAAACGGGGATGGTAAAAAAAGTAATGAGCTGCAAGGTTGGGGCAGCTTTATAGATATTGCTTTTGACACTACTCGTATCATTGTTGAAAATCATGCCATTGGAGGAAGAAGCAGTCGTACATTTTTGACTGAAGGAAGATGGGATAAAATAATGGCAACGCTTGAAAAAGGAGATTATGTGATTATGCAGTTTGGGCATAATGATAGTGGTCCGTTAGCTGATACAGCAAGGGCAAGAGGTACATTAAAGGGAGTTGGCATGGATAGTACAGAAGTGTATAATCCCATTTTAAAGCGCCAGGAAGTGGTGCATTCTTTTGGTTGGTATATGCGTAAGTATTGCGAAGATGCAAAGTCAAAAGGTGCTATACCTATTATTTGTTCGCCCATTCCACGCAATGATTGGAAAGAGGGGAAGGTAATTCGTAGTAATACAGGCTACGGCTTGTGGGCGAATCAAGTAGCAGAAGGATCTGGTTCAGCATTTATCGATCTCAATAATCTTTTGGGGGTTGAATATGAAAAATTAGGTATTGCAAAGACGAGTTCCTTTTTTCCTAAAGAACATACACATACCAATAAGGAAGGGGCTTTGTTTAATGCTTCCATTGTTGTACAAGGAATTAAAAATTTAAAAAACTGTTCGCTTAAAAAGTTCCTGTTGTAATTAGGAAACTAAAACCAATCGATCCAACTATATTAAAATTTTATCATGTCGATTTTTGTAAAAATTACCCCCTTTATTTTTTCATTATTATTAGTGAATAATCTTAGGTCACAGCCAATTAATAGAAAGCAATTGGTACAGCGTCATACCATTGAAGTTTTTACTATGGACTCCCTTTCCTCCCTGTCTGTAGGAAATGGAAAATTTGCTTTTACGGTAGACGCAACAGGGCTACAATCTTTTCCTGACGGCTATTCCAAGGGAGTGCCTTTGGGTACTCAAAGTGAATGGGGATGGAATAGCTTCCCTAATATTAATCACTACAAACCGGAGGAAGCATTAAAAACCTACCATCTTAATGGTAGGGATATCCAATATGCGGTTCAATGGAATCAACCTGAGCTTAATAAAAATTCCTCCAATTATTTTAGAGAAAACTTGCACCGATTACAGTTGGGGAATATCGGTTTAGAAATTATTAAAAGTAATGGTCAACTTTTTACGGCAGCGGATGTAAAAAATATTCACCAAACACTTAATATGTGGACAGGTGAAATTCATTCGAGGTTCATAGTTGAAAATAATCCAGTTGAGGTGATTACATTCTGTCACCAGTTTCAGGATGTGATTGCCATGAAAATCATTTCACCATTGATATTGGAAAAAAGATTATCCGTTCGTTTACGACTTCCTTTTCCAACTGGAAACTGGTCGGACGTTGGAAATAATTGGACAAATGACACTAAGCATCAGTCTAATATTATTGTAAATAGACCTGGCAATGCCATCATAAGACATTCACTTGATACCACCCAGTATTTTGTAAACGCAAAATGGCAAGGCAAGGCTGTCATAACGGAGAAGGCTGCACATTATTATATCGTCACTCCTTCTTCTAGTAATCTTTTTGAAATGTCTGTTCGTTTCGATGAAAATAATAGTAAGGAAGCAATACCAGGATTTATGGCTACCGAACAAAATAATCTTCGGCAGTGGGCATCTTTTTGGCAATCTGGAGGAGCTATTGATTTTTCAGGCAGTACCGATAAGCGTGCCCATGAATTGGAAAGAAGAATCGTGTTATCACAATGGCTTACAAAAATACAATGTGCTGGAAAAAATCCACCCCAGGAGACAGGGTTAACTTATAACAGCTGGTATGGAAAACCTCATATTGAAATGCATTGGTGGCATGCAATACATTATGCATTATGGGGTAGAGCGTCACTGATGGAAAAATCGGTAGGCTGGTATAAAAAAGTAGCCCCCATTGCTCGGCAAATCGCTATTCGTCAAGGATACGAAGGCGTTCGCTGGCAAAAGATGACTGATAATGAAGGAAGGGAAGTACCCTCTTCGGTGGGCGCTTTTTTGATCTGGCAACAGCCGCATTTTATTTATTTAACAGAATTACTGTATCGTCAAAATCCCAACCAGCAAATCCTCCACCAATATAAAGAACTAGTATTTGCCACGGCCGATTTTATGGCTTCTTTTGCCCGCTATGATTCTGTAAAAGGAAAATATATTTTGGGAAAGGGCGTGATTGCCGCCCAAGAAAGATTTAAGCCAGAAGGTACTTATAACCATACCTACGAGTTGGCCTACTGGCATTGGGCGCTAACCGTGGCTCAACAATGGAGACAAAGGCTGCATTTACCCCCCAATGAAAAATGGGGAAATGTTTTGAAAAATCTTTCTCCTTTGCCTGTTGAGAAAGATAAATATCTTTTCACTGAGTCTGCTACGGATTCTTATACCAACCCCGAATTTAGGACTGATCACCCTTCCGTTTTTGGGGCCTTTGGTATGCTACCCCAAACTCCCTTGTTGAATACGAAGCTAATGGATAATACATTTAATTGGATATGGGATAACTGGAGCTGGAAAGACACCTGGGGCTGGGATTTCCCTATGACTGCTATGACTGCAACACGATTAGGGTTACCCGAAAAAGCCATCGATGCTTTACTGATGCCTATTACTACCAATACATATTTAATTAACGGACACAATTACCAGGATGAGCGACTCACTATTTATTTGCCTGGAAATGGCGGTCTGTTAGCTGCAGTAGCTATGATGTGTGCAGGATTTGACGGATGTAAAGTTGCTAATCCAGGGATACCAAAAAATGGGCAATGGAAGGTAAAGTGGGAAGGATTAAAGCGGATGCCCTAACTTTCGATTGCATTTCTTGCTTTTAAAATTATTTCCTAGTTGGGCATGTAAATGAAGTTAATTTTACTTGTGTAAAATCTTGATTGCTGGGGTTGTTCGGTAACTTAGGTACAGGATACATCAGGACACTCATTTATTTTAAATGCAGTAAAATGCAGTCTGTTTTTAATTAATTAAAGTTTGTGCTATGCGTTTATTATTGATTTCCCTTTTTTTGTTTGGCTTCTTATCTTTCGGTAGTGCACAAAAATTGCCTGCAAAGGAAGCCGTTTTAAAAACGATGCAACTTGCCAATGCCTATTTTATGAATAAATGGCCAGATGCGGGGAAGGATATTTTTGTGCCTTCTAGAAATAAATCCTGGCCAAGCCATATCTGGACCCGGGCTGTTTATTATGAGGGGTTGATGGCATTGTATAGCGTTGATTCGCAGCAAGCTTATTATGATTATGCGGTGCAGTGGGGAGAAAAACATCAATGGGGTTTACGATCGGGAAGTGATAGCAGAAATGGTGATAACCAAGCATGCGGACAAACCTATATAGATTTATACCTGATCGATAAAAAAGAAGAGCGGATAAAAGATATAAAAACATCTATTGATTTAATGTTAAAGAGTCTCAAAATCGATGACTGGACTTGGATAGATGCTATTCAAATGGCCATGCCGGTTTTTGCTAAATTGGGAGTGATTTATCAGGACACCAACTATTTCAACCGGATGTATGAAATGTATGCCTATACAAAATACAAACAGGGAGATCATGGTTTATTTAATGCTTCAGAAGGTTTGTGGTGGCGCGATAAGGATTTTGACCCACCTTACCAGGAACCGAATGGAGCAAATTGCTATTGGAGCCGGGGTAATGGTTGGGTGGTAGCCGCTTTGGTGAGGGTATTATCTCAAGTTCCTAAATCAGACCCTCATTTTGCTGAATACCTGGCAGATTTCAAACGTATGATGGAAGCCTTGGCCCCTTTGCAAAGGGTAGATGGCTACTGGAACGTAAGCTTACATGATCCCAATAATTTTGGTGGAAAAGAATTAACCGGAACCTCCTTATTTACCTATGGGATGGCCTGGGGTATTAATAATGGATATTTAAATAAGAAGAAATATTTACCCATCGTTAGTGCTGCATGGAATGCTATGGAGAAGGAATCGGTTCATAGCAATGGTTTTTTGGGCTATGTGCAGGGAACTGGAAAAGAACCTAAAGAATCTCAGCCGGTGACGTATATTCGTGAACCTGATTTCGAAGACTTTGGCCTAGGTTGTTTTTTACTGGCGGGAAGTGAAGTCTATAAATTAAAAAAATAAAAAAGCAGCAAGCTATAACCCAATGAAAGTAGGATTATTTATACCCTGTTATATTGATCAATTTTATCCGAAAGTGGCAGTGGCCACCATGGAATTATTGGAGAAGCTAGGATGTGAAATTGTGTTTCCCCTCAACCAAACCTGTTGTGGTCAACCGATGGCCAATAGTGGATTTGCTAGTTTGAGTGAAGGTTGTGATAAAAATTTTGTTGCCAATTTCGGCGAAGTGGATTACATCGTTTCCCCCTCCGGAAGTTGTGTATTGCATGTGAAGGAGCATCTTCATGACCAGAATGAAAGCAAGGCATTGCATATTCGACAGCATATTTATGAGTTAACAGAATTTATTGTGGATATTTTGAAAATTGAAAATATATCCGCTTCTTTTCCTCATAAGGTGGGTATGCATATTAGTTGCCATGGCCAGCGCGGACTGCATCTGTCTTCTATGAGTGAATTGGTGGCACCTGCTTTTTCAAAGCCGGCCCTGTTGTTGAATAGTGTTAAGGGATTGGAACTTAGCCAACCCAAAAGGGTAGACGAATGCTGTGGGTTTGGTGGTACATTTTGTGTTTTTGAGGAAGCTGTATCCGTAAAAATGGGTAAGGATCGCATTACAGAACATGACGTAAATGAGGTAGAATATATCACTGGTGCGGATGTTAGTTGCTTAATGCACTTGGAAGGGATTTTACGGAGAAGCGGAAGTAAGGTGAAGACCATTCATATAGCAGAAATCCTGAATAGTGATGAAAGTAACTTACACAGTAAAAGGAATTAAAAATGGATCCCA
>CANJAW010000155.1:0-6741 GCA_947472215.1 Chitinophagaceae bacterium | reverse complement strand
GAAATGTGTACGGCTATTTTCATCGTGTTATATAATTATTTGTGTGTGAACACTCTATTCAACAGATAACCAAAATACCAATTATTCTCATCAGGCACTATGAATTTTTTCTTCGATCAAAATCAATGCGAAAACAGCATAATTCATAATGTCGTAATAATTGGCATCAATCCCTTCACTGGCAATGGTTTTGCCATCATTTTTTAAAATTTGTTTGATTCGGAGTAGTTTGGCTAAAATTAGGTCTGCAAAACTTTCCTGGCTCATTTGCCTCCAAGCTTCGCCATAATCATGGTTTTTATCCCCCATTAATTTTTTGGCGGCGGTTACTTGCTCATTATACAATCTTTCTACTTGTTCAACTGGCAAATCTTCTGTTTCATCTGTTGCAAGTTGTAGCTGAATCAGGCCAATAATGCTATAATTCAAAATTCCTTTAAATTCGCTGATCAAGTCATCACCAATTCTTTGGGTACCTTTTTCCTGTATTGTGCGTATTCGTTTTGCCTTTATGTAAATTTGGTCTACAATAGAGATGGTCCTATACACACGCCAAGATGTGCCATAGTCTTTGCTTTTCTTTAAAAAAATATCCCTGCAGCTTTGGATAGCAGTATCGTATTGTTGATGGGTGTTCATTGTTTGTTGTAAGTGTATAATTTTGTACTTGTCAAAAATACCATTTCTATCTGATGTTCACACTTAACTGTAAAGGAAAATTATTAACCACCGCGCAACCATTGGTTATGGGTATTATTAATGCTACCCCCGACTCTTTTTACAAGGGTGATTTACCTTCAGGTTTGAAAGCAATGGTTGCATTGGCAGGTAAAATGAAGGCCGAAGGAGCTTCCATCATTGATATTGGTGGGCAAAGCACCCGTCCGGGGAGTGACCGAATTTCCTCATCGCAGGAAATGCAAAGAGTAATACCCTTAATTGAAGCTATTCATTCTGTATATCCCGAACTGATCCTTTCCATTGACACTTATCACAGTGAAGTTGCAATGGCTGCTTTAAAGGCAGGTACTTCCATCGTAAATGACATCAGTGCTGGCTCCCTAGACCCTGAAATGATTGATTGTGTTAGTTCTCTAAATGTTCCATATATCTGTATGCACATGAAAGGTACCCCCGAGAGTATGCAAATAAATCCAACTTATGAGGATCTGATTAAAGAGGTACTTGATTTTTTTATTGCTAAAATCGATCAATGTAAGCAGGCAGGGATAAGAGATATTATTATTGATCCTGGATTTGGATTTGGGAAAACCATGGATCAAAATTTCACCTTATTAAAACAATTATCCGTTTTTAAAATGTTGGATAAACCAATATTAGCGGGTCTTTCAAGAAAAAGTATGGTATACAAAACCTTAGGAATTGGAGTAGATGAATCGCTCAATGGCAGTTCTGTGCTCAATACCATTGCTTTATTGCAGGGCGCTTCCATTATACGAGTGCATGATGTAAAAGAGGCAATGGAAGCTGTATCACTTTTTGTTGCATTTGAAAAATCAAGCCCCCAATCAATGGAATGGTAAAACCTTAAAGGTTAACTTTTTGGCTTGGGTAATTATAAAAAAAGCGTTCCAGATGATGGAACGCTTTTTTTATAAAAGATGTAATAATTATTAATGAGCGGGTGCAGCTTTTTGAGCTTGTTGCATTGCTTCCATTTGCTTTCTAGTTACAGCTTCTTCAGCATTTGATTGGGCAATACTGATTATATCTACCACTTCTACATCAAACAATAAATTTTCATTTGGTTTGATTTGACCACCAGCACCTTGAGAACCATATGCTAAAGCGGAAGGTATGTAAAGTCTAGCCTTAGCACCTTTTTTCAATAAGGATAAACCATCGGTCCAGCCTTTGATTACACTACCTGGTGTACCAGGTAAAGCACCCATATTAACCGAGAAAACTTGTTTGTGTCCAAAAGCTGAATCTGTATTGGAATCAAATGCCTTATCACTTCCAATGGTTCTTCCAGTGTAAAACACTTTTAATACCTTAGAAGTATCAGCTGCGTCACCTTCACCAGGTGTAATGATTTCAACATAGGTTCCTTGAGGAGCTTTTGTTGCCTGTATTTTGTTTTTGGCCAAATATTCTGTAATTAATTTGTCATCAACTTTAATTTGCTCAATTGCCTTTAATGAATCTCTGGTTTTTGCCAATACCATTTGCTTTTGGTAAGCAAGATCTGCAGCTTCCTTGGTTTCAAATACATTTACAATTTTGTAATGAGCAATAATGAATGCACCTTTTTTCATGAATGGAGGCGTATTACCACCTTTCATAATACTATCGGTAGATTGCTTTACAACAATGCTATCACCTTTTCTTGCCTCGCTGAATATCTTGAAATATACTGGCGGAATAGCAGTTGAATCCATAGTAACAATCTGGTTGGAGACAGTTCTTGAATCAAACAAAACAGTGTCTTTTCCAGCTCCGCTATAGACCTGGTCGAATTGGATTTCAAAGAAATTACCATTTTTCAATAGTTTTCCTTTTTCATCGGAAATAATCTTGTATTGTAGGCCACCCTCTGCTTTTTTGAAAGGTTTGGTACAACTTGCGAATAACAAGGCTGTTACTGCTAATAAATAAAAAAAGTGTTTCATGGTTATGTGTTTAAAATTGATAATTGCTTAATTGATCTTTATTTTCTGCCATTGCCTCTTTGAATTTAGCTACCACCAATTCTAGTGGTTCCTTACTTTGTCCTCCTGCAGCATTAAAATGCCCCCCTCCGTTAAAATATTTACGTGCAAAGGTATTAACATCAAAGCCACCTTTACTCCTAAATGAACATTTTCTTTCTTCTCCCCTGTCAATCATTATGGCAGCAAGCTTAATTCCTTTGATGCTTAACGGGTAATTAACCAAACCTTCGGTGTCACCGGTAATAATATCAAATTTTACCAGATCCTGCTGTGTCACCGCTATTAAAGCGGTATTGTACTCATAAAATATTTCCATCCTATGCTGTAATACATGTCCAATAAAGCGAAACCGATTTTCAAGATAATTGTCAAATAATTCTTCATGTACACGACTATGTTGCAGCCCTTTATCTTTTAAAGTAGCTACCATTCTGTGAACAGAAGCGGATGTACTCGGAAACCTAAAAGATCCTGTGTCAGTCATTACACCTGCATAGAGGCAATCAGCTACCGAATCAGTAATGTATGCTTCATTTCCAGAATCCATGATTAGATCATATACCATTTCGCAGGTGGAACTTTTGCTGGTATTGCTGGTGCCATAGGTAAATTTATCTACCTGAGGTTCTTGGTGATGATCAATCAAAATCCTTTCACCAGGTGCCTTAGATAGTCTTTCCTCCATTCTTTTGGTTCTACTTAAGGTGTTGAAATCAAGACAAAATATCCAGTCAGCAGCATCAATGAGCTCGTTGGATTCTTCGGTTTGTTTTTCGTAATCCAATACGGATTTGGTTCCTGGCATCCAATCCAAAAAATCAGCCCAGTTGGTGGGGGAAATCACAGTAACCTGATGACCTAATTGCTTTAAAAAATGGAATAATCCCAAGGAAGAACCCATTGCATCTCCATCTGGCTTTTGGTGGGTAGTAATGACTACCTTTTTAGGATCCTTCAGTAAGGGAAATATGTCGTTGATTTGATGCATAAAGCGGGCAAAAGTAGGGAAAAAATGTCAGTTTGAATTTTGTGCGGTAAGATTTAAAGAATTTTTATAAAAAGATTGGCTACTAAAATCATGGTGAGTTGACAGTGAAATCCTTCATTTTGGTTAAATTAATGTTTTTTGTCCCCTGCTACCTATTTTTGAAAACCTTCGAATGGTAGTTTTTTAATTGTGCAGGTAGTATAAGCGTTTCGTTACAAAATGCATCATCAAAAAATCAATAAACACCCATAAAACTTACTATCTTTGCGCCTCAAAATAAAAAATATGAGTAATAGAACTTTTACAATGATTAAGCCCGATGCAACCAAAAAAGGTAATACCGGTGCTATTTTGGAAAAAATAAATGCAGCAGGCTATCGAATAGTAAGCTTGAAAATGCTTCATCTGTCTGCTGAAAAAGCTGGCGAATTTTACGCTGTACATAGGGAAAGACCTTTTTATGGAGAATTGGTGGAATTTATGAGTAGCGGTCCAATTTCTGCAGCGATTCTTGAAAAAGAGAATGCGGTGGAAGATTTCAGGATTTTAATTGGTGCTACCAATCCAGCACAGGCAGCGGAAGGGACCATTCGTAAGTTGTTTGCAGCTTCAATAGGCGAAAATGCTATACATGGAAGTGATAGTGATGCCAATGCAGCTATCGAAGGTGATTTTTTCTTCAGTAAATTAGAGCAATTTTAATTATCCGTTCAATTGATAGTAAAAAAGACCGCTGAAAATTATCAGCGGTCTTTTTCATGTATGGGCATGGTATAACTAAGTTCAATGAGCAAAGTCCATTGCATAATCACCTTTTATCCTTTCTATTGAAGGGTTAAAATAGCCAAATTTCAGGTTAGGGAATTCCTCCTGTATTAATTCCATCAGCTGCTTAATTCCCATGCATTCTCCAGTTTCAGTAACCCCTATTTTACCCAAGTACCAATCAGGATCAATATTAAAATTGCGCCATTGACTCATACACAAGTCGGTTTCCTTTATCAAAGTTCTTAGTGCTTCGTATTCTTCAATACTGTCTGTCATACCCGGAAAAACAAAATAATTAAGACTTGTCCACCCCCCAAAGCTGCGAACTATTTTCAGGCTTTCCAGTAAATCTGCGAAAACATAATTATTTGGCCTGTAATAGGGTGTATAAATGCTTTCTCTGGCTGAATTGGTGCTTACGCGCATGCTATTTAACCCAGCTTCACACAGGGCCCTTACTGCATCTGGTTTACTTCCATTGGTATTGATATTGATGCTCCCCTTGGGCGTATGCTTTCTGATTTCAATAATGCTATCGCGAATGGTCTCCCACATTAACAGGGGTTCTCCCTCGCAACCTTGTCCAAAACTGATGATTGGGTAAGGGGCAGTTTGTAAATGGGGTACGGTAAACTCTGTAATCTCTTCCGGGGTAGGTCGAAAGTTAAGCCTGTCCTGCGTACTCACGATAGTCTCTTCCACTGGCTGAAAGCTAATGCAACCAATGCAATTAGCATTACAAGCGGGTGATGAAGGAACAGGGCACTCCCATCGGCCCAAAGCAAAATTTCTAGCCGCAGGGCAATTGTAGGTCATGCAGCAATTTTCCATCAAATGCTTTACCAGCCGATTATGAGGATAAGCTTCCAATAAATGGGTAGTTCCGGATAATATTTTTTCTTCATCATAGCCAATGGTTTCTTGGCGGATATCTTGTTCAATTCTCACCGCTGGAACGTATAATTTACCATTGAGCCAACCCGCAGCTGTGTAACAAAATAAGGGTAAAGTAGGTGCATCTTGAGCTGTTTCATATGCAGCCATATATAAGCCGGTATGTGCTGGTGGAATAAAAGCAGCCACTGCCCAACCCTTTTCACAAAGTCGCATCTCTGCAGTTTGTACATCTATTCCGATGCCCCGTCTTCCAGGTAATTCATATAAATTACCCCCATCCGGCAAGTCAATCCATTCGTCTAGTGGCACTGGTAAGGCATCCCATCCACTTCTTCCGGTAGCATACAAGCTGGTATCTTCAAAAATATTCCCTTCTCCGTCTGAATAAAGAATAAAGGGGCTTTGTTGTAATTGCATAAAATTGTGTCAGTTGATTATTTACTCTTCAAAATTAATTTTGATCACTGAATGATTGCTGAAAGCAAAATTCGTCAATTTGTAGGAGTTCCTCAATTTTAAAATGGCCAAAGGCTTATTTCTTTCTAGTATAGCTAGATAATCGGGTATTCAGTCGGTCGATTTATTCAGACAACTGCTGCAAAAATCATTGAATTCAATTTCGTTGACCGGTGAAATTGTCACATCAAGCATCAATTGTAGTAAGCGGTTATTTTTAAAATCTAGTGTAATCAGTTCGTCCTTCACAAGGATATTAGAAAATTCATTCCATCGGTAAGTATTACGGAAAAGGCCATTTTCTATAGTAACAAGATCTAGGGTAAAATGAATGCGGTAGGAAGTACTAATATAGCTAGAAAGCATACCAACCAGTAATAAAATAAAAGCAAATAGGATGGATCCAGTGGCTATGAAAAGAACAATGGATGCAATGGGCAAAAAAAGTTTTTTTTTGAAAGTTAACTTTTCAAGTAAAATTTCAATGAAAACAGCCGCTAAAAATAAAATGGCTGCTGCAACTAAATTAATCCAATAGTTTGAATGATTGGTTACTACCAAAGCTGCCACCCCAGCCAAGGCTAGTAGAGCCCTTGTAATGGTAGCATCGATTTTGTTTCTAGTTTCTTTAATATGAAAGGTGTACATAATCAACAGGTATATCGATGGACGGTACAAAGCTATACTAAACCACGTAAAAGGTGATTAGGAGCTGCTTACGGTAGCGTGTACCTGATTGGATGCAATTAAAGTGTTGCATAATTTAAATAGACATCTTGCACCTACATTCTCATCCCATTCGTTTGGACTTACCCCTACTTCATTCAAATCAAACCCAACGATATGACGACCACTTTCCAATAGTTTTTTTAGCAGGTAAAAAATCTGTTCCGTTTCAAATCCCCCCTGAACGGGTGTCCCTGTATGAGGGCATAATTTAGGGTCGAGTCCATCAAT
>CANJAW010000154.1:0-6788 GCA_947472215.1 Chitinophagaceae bacterium | reverse complement strand
GGAAGCATATCCCCATTCGGTGTTGCCTGGTTATCATATGAATAAAAAGCATTGGAATACGATTATAGTGGATGGAGTTTTATCAAATAAGCAATTGTTTGATATGGTGGATGCGTCTTACCGGTTGGTGACAAAGGGGAAATCATTGAAATAAATCATCTGTAGTCGGGAAATAAATTGGGTCATAAAAAACTTTTTGCAACCTGCAATTCTTTACTTCCTTCTTGGTAGCTATAAAATCCTTCTCCACTTTTAATACCCAGTTTGCCCTCCGTTACCATATTGATCAATAATGGGCAAGGGGCATATTTAGGGTTGTTAAATTCTTTCTGCATTACTTGCAGAATGCTGAGGCAAACATCCAATCCTATAAAATCGGCCAGTTGTAGTGGACCCATTGGATGGCCCATTCCTACCTTCATAATGGTATCAATTGCTGCTACTCCTGCCACGCCTTCGTGAAGGCTATAGATGGCTTCGTTTATAAGTGGCATTAAAATACGGTTGGCAATAAACCCGGGCGCATCATTTACTGTGCAGGGTATCTTTCCTAATTTTTTGCTCAGCTCAACAATGATATGGGTAATTTCTTTTGCGGTGCTAGCGCTATTAATTACTTCCACCAATTTCATTACGGGTACAGGGTTCATAAAATGCATACCGATAACATTTTCGGGCCGATTGGTGACGGCAGCAATTTTTGTAATGGAAATAGAAGAAGTATTGGTCGCTAAAATGCAGCCTACTGGTGCAGTCTGGTCAATTTGCTTAAACAGTTCCAGTTTCAATATTTCATTTTCAGTTGCCGCTTCAATGATCAGTTGTGCATGCTCTACACCTTGCTCAATTGTGGTAAAGGTAGCAATACGATCAAGTGTTATTTTTTTTTGCGCTGCTGAAATAATTGATTTAGCTATTTGTCGGTCTAAATTTTTTTCAATGGTGTTGAGTGCTTTTTTCAATTGGGCTTCACTGATGTCAACTAAGTGTACCGTATAACCAGCCTGGGCAAAAAGATGCGTTATGCCATTCCCCATCGTTCCAGCACCAATCACTGCAATTATACCATTGCCTTCTAAAAGTTGGCTGCTAGGTATATTTAAATTGAGGGGAGGGGGCTTATTTATCATTTTAAATAATTATTGATCGGACAGTTATTCTATTTCGGATAACCGGCATTGCTAGTTGATTATATTCAACAGTAGTTTGCTTTAAGATGAAAATCAATTCCCCATTAGATTTTGACTCATTTCCTGTTGATATTGAAGCGCTACCAATCTTGCTTGGGCAGCAAAATCTTCATTGCCGCTAGCATAGATAATTGCACGACTAGCATTTACCAGTAAGCCACAATCTTTGTTCATGCCATATTTTGAAACATCTTTCAAGCTGCCTCCTTGGGCTCCTACTCCAGGAACTAATAAAAAATTATCAGGAATAATTTTTCTAATGTCTTCAAAATCGGATGCTTTGGTGGCACCGGTTACAAACATTAAATTTCCAGGATTTCCCCATCCGGAAATCTTTTCTATTACCCGTTGGTACAAATGAACGGCTTTGTCTTGTTTATCAGTAGGGGTACTCAAGAGTAGTTGTTGAAAATCATCAGACCCCTTGTTGCTGGTGAGTCCTAGCACAATAGTCCATTTGTTTTCATATTCTAAAAAAGGCCTTACACTATCTTCCCCCATGTAGGGAGCAACTGTGATCGCATCAAAATTAAGTGCTTCAAAAAAGGCCCTTGCATATTGGGTAGATGTGTTGCCAATATCTCCGCGTTTTGCATCAGCAATGGTGAATTGTTCGGAAGGAATATAGTCAACCGTTTGTTGCATTGCTTCCCAGCCTTTCAAGCCCATGGCTTCATAAAAAGCGGTATTGATTTTGTAGCTCACACAAAGATCCTGGGTGGCATCTATGATTTGTTTATTGAACTCAAAGATGGCATCTGGGTGCGATTGCAAATATTTGGGGATTTTAGAAAGGTCGGTATCCAATCCTACACAGAGGTAAGATTTTTTTGCTTGAATTTGTTGGATGAGCTCTTGCCTAGTCATGTAGCAAAGTTAAATGGTAAAAGGGGTATATTTTTCAAGAAAAGTGCTTGCAATATAAATAGTCGGACTTTTGAGCAACAATATGCTTTGCCTAAAAGCTACTTAAAATTTTCACTAATCGCCCCTTTTTGTTCAGTATTATCTAATGGGCCACTACTTGGTTTCGGGACTTTATTTTATTTCTTGAATTTCGGTAGGTGCCATATTTGCATTTCTCATCGCAATTCCTCTGGCGGCATTTCCTGCAAAGTCAAGAAATGCTTTTTTAGTAAGTTCGTCATCACTTGCCATAATGGGTACACCGCTATCACCACCTTCTCGAATGGATTGCACAATGGGAATTTGACCTAGGAAAGGAATGTCAAATTCTTCTGCTAAATTTTTGCCTCCATTTTTCCCAAAAATAAAATATTGGTTATTGGGTAATTCTGCTGGAGTAAAATAACTCATGTTTTCTATCAATCCAATAATAGGCACTTTAAGTTGGGCTTGGCCAAACATCGCAATTCCTTTTTTAGCATCTGCCAGTGCAACCAACTGGGGAGTAGTAACCACAATTACACCGGTAACGGGTACAGTTTGCACGATGGTTAAATGAATATCTCCTGTGCCTGGGGGCATGTCAATTACTAAATAATCTAGTTCGCCCCAATTTACGTCGCTTACAAATTGCTTGATGGCACTGCTTACCATTGGTCCGCGCCAAACTACCGCCTGTTTTTCGTCAATCAGTAACCCAATACTCATCATTTTGATGCCAAATTTTTCAATTGGCTCAATCATTCCCTTGCCATCTACATCGGTCATCATGGGTCGGTCGCCACGAACCCCAAACATAATATGTTGGCTAGGACCATAGATATCAGCATCCATCAGCCCGACTTTGGCGCCCCCTTTTGCCAATGCGAGCGCCAAATTGCTAGAAATCGTGCTTTTTCCTACTCCTCCCTTTCCGCTAACAACGGCAATAATGTTTTTTACACCTCCTAAAACTGTTTTGGCATCTTTTCGGTTGCTGCTGGTATTACTGGTAAAGTTGACCGTTACCAGCGCTTCCTTGTCTACTAATATTTTTACAGCATTGATACAGGCATTCATAATCATATCCTTCAGCGGACAGGCTGGAGTGGTCAGTATCACTGTAAAAGACACTTTTTTTCCATCAATGGCGATATCCTTAACCATATTGAGGGTAACCAAGTCTTTCCCCAAATCGGGTTCCTGTACATTGCTAAGCGCCTTAAGTATATCTTCGTTTGTCATCGTTCAATTATTTGTTAAAATACGGATTAGTCGGCAAAATTAATCATTGAAGACTTTACTTTGTTTATTAATTGTAGAATGTTGTTATTTTGGATACTCAGCATTATATTATTACTTTAGCATCGTCGAAAATCGGTTTTCGGAGCTGCTATTTTTACCTTAGTGGATACCAGCCGTCCTATTGCCTTTTACCAAAATGGAAAAATTAGGATTTTTTTGACGATTAATATCAACCATTTGGGATAGGCGAATGGCTTACAATATGCCCTTGTGAGTTTTAACCAACATTAAAATAACAATTGGATTAGGGGTTTACAACCCGCAAGCAAACAAACATGACTAAAATTATATCTTTTTTTTTGATTGCATCTTGTCTTCTGCCAATTGTTTCCAAAGCGCAGTTTGAGACATTTAAAGACTCAGTAGTGCAACTTTATGGAGTGGTGATGACAGCTGATAGTCTGCAGGGTTTACCAGCAGTGAGTGTGGTAGTAAAGGGCCAAAATCGGGGGACAATTACCAATAATCAGGGGGTTTTCAGTATAGTGGTATTAAAGGGCGATTTGATTGAATTTACGAGTGTAGGCTTCAAACCCAAATTAATTACTGTTCCCAAAGATATTGAGGGCAACCTATATAGTGTATTGCAATTGATGGTCAATGATACCATTTACCTAGCAGCTACCATTATTAAATCAAGGCCTTCGAGAGAGCAGTTCGAAAGAGATTTTTTGAAAACAGTAGTGCCAGATGACAGGTTGGAAATAGCCCGTAAAAACAATGACGAGAGTCGAAGACGACTTTTAATGGCAACATTGCCTACCGATGGCCGGGAAGCAGCGGGAAGGTACCTTACCCAACAAGCAGTAAAATCTTATTATACTGGGCAGGTTCCTCCAATGAATATCTTTAATCCATTTGCCTGGAATGAGTTTATCCAGGCTTGGAAAAGGGGCGATTACAAGAAGAAATAATATACACCACCGCTACCACGGAAAATTAGATCAGCAATTTTATTTTCGTAAAAAATTTTTTGCAGCTATGAGCGACTCAAATATTCCTCCGCTGTCCTTACTTTCCGGTAGTAATTACTTCCTCATTGGTTTTATGGGAAGTGGTAAATCCCATTGGGGCAGATTATGGGCCGCCGCCAATCAGTTAACATTCATTGATCTTGACGAAGTTATTGAAAGCAATGAGAACCTATCAATCGCAGAGATTTTTGACACAAAGGGAGAAGACTATTTCAGAAAGCTAGAAGCAATTGCCTTACGAAAATGCGAAAATTTGCAAAATACCCTAATTGCCTGTGGAGGAGGTACCCCTTGCTTTTTTGAAAATATGCAGTGGATGAATGAGCACGGAATTACTATTTATATCAGTTCAAAGCCTATTGAAATATTGGATCGGGTGTTAGCAGAAAAGGAAAAACGTCCACTGTTAAAAAAATTAAATCAGGCAGAACTTCTTTTTTATATCGAAAAAAAATTAAAAGAGCGAGAACCATTTTATTCACAGGCTAAAGTAACGGTTCAGTCGGTGGGGTTACATGAAGCCTCTTTTCTTAGTATTGTTTCATCCATCAATTGATAAATCTTTGCTATGCAAACCTTTTACCTTAAAATAGCGGCATTGTTGGGAGCGCTAGCTGTTGCATTAGGAGCCTTTGGAGCCCATGCTTTAAAAAAAATACTCAGTGAAAAATACCTAGCTATTTTTGAAACGGCGGTTCGGTATCAATTTTATCATGTATTTGCTTTAGTAGCTGTGGGGATTTTACTAAAAGAATTCCCCAACAGTTATTTATTATGGTCTGGCCGTTTATTTTGCTATGGCATTTTGATTTTTAGTGGTTCCCTCTATCTCATGACCTTGCTGGAAGCAATAGGTCAGCAAGGATTTAAGTGGTTAGGAGCTATTACACCAATTGGGGGCGTCTGCCTAATTGCAGGCTGGATTGTAATGGCAATTGGAATTGTGAAAGGCTAATTTTCTACTTTATCTTTTAAGGTAACAATTGTGCCATGCTTGTTAGCTATAGTGAATTCAATCTGCATTTCTTCCATCCTTTTTTTAATGTTGATTAGTCCGTTTCCAAATTTGCGTAAATTATCAAGGTTAATTCCAATGCCATTGTCATGGATTTCAAGTGCCAAATACCCATTTTCTATTTTTAAAGTTATTTTCACCTCTGTTGCCTGGGCATGTTTAATAATATTGTTCAATATTTCTTTAATCACCAAAAAAACATTCCTTCTTCTTTCACCAATTACGATGGTGTCGGGTATATTTTCCTCAACGTTAATTATACAGTTGATACCCGTATCTTCAAAATACTCAAGGGCGTAATTGCGTAAATAGGCAATCATATTATGCAGTGAATCGTTGCTACTGCTCATCGTCCAGATGATTGTATTCATATTATTAATCAATTCGTTGGCCGAAGAAGATATTTTTTCAATCTCAGGGATCACTTTATTTCCCATTCTTTTTTTAGCTAGTTCACTGTACAATCGAATGGTGGTAATGCCTGCACCTAAGTCGTCGTGTATTTCGGCACTAATCCGATTTCGCTCATTCTGTTGTGAGTGTAAGAGTTCCAATCGTACTTGAAAATTTTGGTTTTCTAATTCCTTTTTGAGCTCTTCTTGCTTTTTTATTTTTACAATTAAGTTACTCTTTTTTTTGTAGGCAATCCCTGAGCTAAATATCAGCAGCTCACCTATAACTCCCAGCTCGTAATAAACCATTGAGTTTATAAAAATTCCAGTATTGTTAATAAAATTGATATGTATTAAATAAGCAATCGTTGAGAAAAAAATCATTATAAAATTGCCAATCGCGAGATAATTCATTAATATATTTTTTTGGAAAAGAGCAAATCCAATGTATGAAATACCTATTGTGAGTAAGAAAATTTTGGTGCCATTTTCAAAGGCATCTTGCAACTTAAAATTATTGGTAAAATAAACAATGAATGTAAAGTATACCAATAAGGCTATCAATACATATTTCCCAAATTGTAGTGAGGTATTGATGCGAGGGAATTTAGCTTTTGTTTCAAGAAATCCTCTTGAAAAATTGATATAAAAAATAATCCCAATTATTTGTAAAGCAAATGCAAGGTATTCATTGTAAAAGCTACTTAGGTAACCATTTGAGTTTTTCAATCTTTCGTCTAAAAATAATAGGATAAGCATAGCTCCCGAATACAAAAAACCATATAAAAAGGTATTGTTGTTATTGATACCTAGATAACTAGTTCCGGTATAAAACATCATCATTAAAAGAATTCCACAGGTGATATAGGCAAAAATAGGGCTCCCACCACCTTCGTATTGCTTAAAGATTTTGAATTTTTCCAGATAATTAGTAGCAATAAATGTGGTGTTTAGGATATTATTAGCCCGCTTGATAAAATTGATTTTTGTAATGAATGTTGCTTTCTCTCCCCCACCTAATAGAATG
>CANJAW010000153.1:0-6797 GCA_947472215.1 Chitinophagaceae bacterium | reverse complement strand
CTTTACCAATATGAAAATTAAATGTAAATTTATTGAACGATCTGTTCTACTCGCTCCGGAGATGAAATGAAAAACCCACATTATCAACCAATAGATTGCACCGATGGCGCAAAGAATGGATGTCTTTACCAATAGGAAAATAGAATGAATGAGCACTTCTACTAGCTCCGATGGTGAAATGAAAGACCTACATCATCAATGATTAAAACTCAATGAAAATTGAAAAACACCTGTTGCTCCTCCGGAGCAATCTATTGGTAAAACAAATAAAATGAAAATTGAAAAATTCCTTTTGCTCCGGAGGAGCAATCTATTGGTAGAAACAAATAAAATTAATATTGCCCCAGAGGGGCAACCTATTTACAATAACAAGCATTACATCAATCAAACCAATAACAATGCTACCACATCAATGGATTAAATTTGTGGCGTAATCGCTCATTCAAAAATAAATTGAAAAGTTGGTGAAATGAAAAACCCAAATCATCAATGGCTAAAACTCAATGAAAATTGAAGAATGCCCCTTGCTCCGGAGGAACAATCTATTGGTAGAAAAAAATGAAATGAAAATTGCCCCAGAGGGGCAACCTATTTACAATAATAGGTATTGAATGAAAACAATAAATGAAAATTATTCAAGATGAATGGTACTACCTGCTTACTATCTCGGCAAGCTTTCAAAGGCATTTTTCAAAGCCAAAACGATCGAATCACAATGATCTTTTGTGATGGTTAGCGCAGGCCGAATAGTGATAACATTACCTTCAATCAATTTAAATGCAATGCCCTCCTTCATACAGTGATACATGATTGCCTCGGCTTCCCTACAAGCTCTTTCTTTGGTAATGGGGTCCTTTACCAAGTCTACACCTATGTGTAATCCCTTTCCTGCTACATTACCAATCAGCGGATAGGTTTCTTTCAGGGCAAGTAATTGATCCATCAAATAATTACCAACATTGGCAGCATTTTCTACCAATGCATGTTCTTCTATATAATCAATGGTAGCTTTTCCTGCAGCTGAACAGAGCGGGTTTTTTTCGTGAGTAAAATGGCCAATGGAGCGGTGCTGCAACACATTGTATTTTTCCTTGGTAACAATTCCTGCAAATGGCATCAATCCTCCCCCAAGGGATTTACCCAGCACCAATATATCTGGTGTTACAAAATGTTCACAGGCAAATAGTTTTCCTGTTCTTCCAAAGCCCTCAATGATCTCATCAAAAATCAATAACATGCCGTATTGTTTGCACAATTCTTGAACGCCAATCCAATAATTTTTGGAAGGTACTACAGGTGTTGCTGAAATTGGTTCGCCGATAATGGCGGCCATATCCGGATTGCGTTGTAGAATAATTTTTAACTGTCGCAAGTATGCTTCGTCAATCGAGGCCTCCTCTTTCCACCCCCAAGGATTTCGATAATAGTTGGGAAACTCTACATGAAAAGCGCCTGGTACCATTGGCCCATGTCCGATAGAAAAATGCTCTTCTCCCCCAACGCTTGCCGCCTGAAAACCTGTGCCATGGTAGGCATCCCAATAAGAAAGGGTTTTCCATTTGCCGGTGACGTGTTTGGCGAGCATGATTGCCATTTCAATGGCCTCTGAACCGCCGGGACAAAACAATACCCTGTCTAGTCCTTCGGGCGTTACTTCCACTAATTTTTTGGCGAGCTGTACTGCGGGAATATTGGTATATCGGCGAGGGGTAAACGCAAGGGATTGCTGCAGTTGGTCTATCACCGCTTTGATTACCGCTGGATTGCTAAAACCTGCACTGTGCACCCCATTTCCATGGAGATCGAGGTATTGCTTCCCGTTTAAATCATAAATATAGGGGCCTTCAGTTTTGCCTAATACATTCATCACGGGGGTACTGAGTGCTTGATGCAAAAAATATTTAGCATCCTCGGCTATCCAATGTTTTGTTGGGTCATCTAACTGCTCGAAATATTCCTTGCGCAATTCGCTTGCATTGATATCGCCCTGTTCCAGTGATATAGGTTGGTCCATTGAAATAGATAATTAAAACTGAAGAACTCCTTACAGCTGCCGCTATAATTTTCGGTACAAGAACACCTATTATTAAGCGGCTTGATAGGATTTATAATTTCTTAACGCGTATATTTTTAAACCGCAACACATCACCGTGACCCAAGAAACCGATATGGCCGGTAGTTCTTTGTAAGCCTGGATGTTCATTATGATCCATCGTACCTTTTAGGGATGGTTCTTTAATATCGCCATCCAAAATGACAGTTCCATTCAAGGTCACTTTAATCTTGGTTCCCTTTACCACTACTTCTTCCTGATTCCATTCGCCAGTGGGTAAAAGGAAGCCTCTTTTTGCAGGAATCACTCCATATACTGAACCGTGGTACTGGTATGGATGAAGGTCCTTATACTTTGGCGCCTCATTATCTAGGATTTGCAATTCCATTCCAACATAAGCTGCATCACCCTCCAATGGTGCGCGGATACCAAGTCCATTATTTGCACCGGGGGTAAGTTGAAATTCAAACCGATATTCAAAATCCGAATACTCCTCTTTAGTATACAGGTTTCCATGGCCCAAATCGGGATGCACTACCATAACAGCTTCCTCCACCTGATAACCCTCTGTATTGCCCATCCATTGGTCCATATTGGTACCGTCAAAAAGCATGGTAAAGCCCTGCTTTTTTTCCTCCTCACTCAAAATGGAAACAGCGGGGGTTATAATTTCTTTCAGATAAATATTTCTGTAGGCTACATTAGTGCCATGCGCCTGTAATTCAATTTGCTCTTTGGTAAAGATGGGTAGGCTGTGGTCCCAATAATTTTCAAGAATGACATTGTCTGTTACCAGTATACCATTGAGGTACACCGTCACTTTCTCTCCTTTCATCATGATATGGAATGTATTCCACTCGCCAATTGGATTATCCGCAACGACAAGAGGTTTACTTTGATTTTTTTGATTGTTGTATAACCCGCCAGAACCTACTTGAGCGCCAACATCTCTTCTACTAGTATCCCAAATCTGGACTTGTGGAGAACCCCGTAAATAAATTCCTGCATCCCCTTTTTTCGTGATTTTCCAATCTACATACATTTCAAAATCGCCGTATTGCTTTTCGGTAGCCAAGTTGTCGCCATGGCCGGTGAAAATGAGCAAACCGTCTTTTACAATCCAATCACCTTTCGTTTTTTCATTGGTAAGGTTTTGCTCAGTTTGTAATTCTGCTGCAGACATTTTAGCTCGGGTAATCGGGTTGCCCACCAACGCTTTCCATCCTGCAAGATCCTTGCCATTAAAGAGGGATACAAATCCATTATCGTAAGGCATCAAAGCAAGATGTGTATTGAGTAAAGGAGCCAATAGGGCACTGTCTTCTCCTTTAATAAGCGGAAGGGCCCGCGCTAGCACTTCCCTCAAAGCTTTGCCGCGGATACTTCTATCGGCAAGGGCCATACGCGCAATAATCAGTGCCGCATCTTCTTGTACAGCTGGGTCATTCAAAGAATGGCTCACCATCATCAATGTGCTAAATCCGGGGATATGGGAAGCAACTGAAAGTATATGCCGCTTCTGTAAAGGATTGGGGGAAGCAGCCAGTTGGTCTTGCAACTGAAGTAATTGTTGCGCATCATTTTGAACTTTTTTCTTACCTACAGCCGCTGGTTGTATTTCTGGTAAAACACTGTTTACATTATCGAGTGCAGCCTGAATATGGCTGCGAGCTGGTTCCATCGCCTTCTTTAAATTTTTATTTAATGCATCAATAGAGGCTTTCGAATGAATAGTAGCGAGTGCTCTTGCTGCATTGCCTATTAAAATGGAGTTGGAATATAATAATTTCGACAACGTTTTTACGGCAGCATCATCGCCTAGATAGGCTAGATGTTGTATAATCAAGTCGCGGCCATAATATGATTTCACATATTTGATTGCTGAAGAAAGCGTTGCCGCTGTCGCTGATTTTAGTTTTGCATCCAGTGCAATATGATGAACGTATGCACTCAAGGCTAGGGTAGCTTTTAACTGAAGTGAATCGGTACCATCGAGTAGGGAGAGTAAATTTTTCCAATCAGCTTTCTTCCATGATTGCATGGAATGGAGCGAAGCATCGGCATCAGATAAATGCTGATAAGGAAAAGGCTGGATGGTATTATTTACCAAATCCGTTTGTGCGGAAAGTTTTATAAAAGAGGCTACTAGGAAAATAAGAATAAAATATATTTTTTTCATCGGTTGATTTTTATTTTTTTTCAAATGAGTACGAATCTTTGGTGTCATTAATTGTAATGCAACCTATCCTGTCATCCGTTGCGTACATTACATATTCCAAGGTGAGCGCATACCAGGATTGATCATCCTATTGGCTTCCGCATCATTGACAAATTCTTGTGTTACCGGATCAAAATGTAAAGACCTGCCTAATTGCAAAGCAATTTTACCCAAGTTAATAATGGTACAAGACCTAAACCCATTGGATTCGTTCAACGCAAATGGAGTACGATATTTCACCGAATCCAAAAAGTTGGTCACCTGTGGTTCGGGGTCGGGCAGTAGGGCTAATTTTTGGGCAAGGTTTGGAATATCCGATTTAAATCCTGCATACAATTTTCCTTTAGGCCCCTCAATATAAGCCGCATTGGGATCGGTAGCCTCTCCGTCGAGAATAATTTTACAACCATCTGCATAGGTGAACGTTAATTTTCTAAATGTGCCACAGGCGTCGGGATGCTGCTGCTCTGCATCCACTTCTACCAATACCGGACTAGTTTCATCTTTGCCTAAAAAATATTGGATGGGGTCAATATAATGTTGACCCATATCGCCCAAACCTCCTCCGTCATAATCCCAATACCCCCTAAAAGTACCATGTACCCGATGAGCGTTGTAAGGCTTGTAGGGAGCAGGTCCCAGCCAGCGATCGTAATCTAATTCTGCAGGTATGGGCTGTGTTTCGAGCTGCGTTTTTCCTACCCAATAAAACTTCCAGTCGAATCCGGTTGTTTTACTAACGGTAACGGTTAATGGCCATCCCAATAAGCCTGACTCCACCAATTTTTTAATGGGCTTCACGGTAGTAATCATGCCATAAAAATTATCTGAAAACCTAAACCAGGTATTGAGGCGAAACATTCTTCCATATTGTTTTACAGCTTCTACCACACGCTTTCCTTCACCGATGGTTCGGGTCATAGGCTTCTCGCACCAGATATCTTTTCCCGCCTTGGCTGCCTCAATGGCCATAATACCGTGCCAATGGGGTGGAGTAGCGATATGTACAATATCCACTTCGGGCAATGCAATCAGTTCGCGGTGGTCATGAAAAGTTTTCACTCCGCCACCAACCATTTTTTCGGCTTGCTGCAAGTGTTTTGAGTCAACATCGCAAAGGGCTACCACCCTTGTTCCAGCATATTGAATATGTCCACGGCCCATGCCACCTAACCCTATAATCCCTTTGGTAAGTTGATCACTGGGTGGAATAAATCCTCTCCCCAATACATGCCTGGGGACGATAGTAAAGCCTGCGATAATAGTAGCTGAATTTTGCAGGAACCGACGCCTGCTTTTTTGGGAAGATGGTTTCATAATTTCAAAAAGATGCTTGAACGAAAGATTAGGAAAATATTGCGTATTGGTTTATACCGTGGCTTCCCAGTAATTTGATATCAAAAGTAGCAATCGATTTAAACCGACCGTAAACATACAGTTTATTCTGCAGTAAATTATTGAATGAGTGGGTATTTTTTTGATAGGGTACTTCCAAAACTAACTTTGGAAGTATCCTATCGATAAATAAAATTATTAACCCGCTTTGACCCCTTTAGTGTTAGTTGTTTTGCAAACAGAGGATTCTTGATAGATTTTTATAAAAAAATACCTGTATGCTTACCCACAATAGCTTTTACTTTTCAGCGAGGTACCTTCTTTTATAACTATTCCAGGTATCCAGTGATTGGGAAAGTGCTACTTGAGCATCTACTTTAATGTTGAAACATTGCAATCCAAACATTCCATTGTAGCCATTGTCTTTCAAAAATTTTACGAAATAATAAGTATCAAAACTTCCTGATCCAAGGGGTTGTATCAGCTTGCTCCAATCCATATTTTTGGTGTCGCCCAAATCTGCTCCACAAATGGAGACCATTTTTAAATATGGAATGGCACGTTTCACGTTTTCTTCCATTTGCTGCTGCCCCTCTACCTTGAGAAAATGACAGAGATTAAAAACGATACCTAGATTGGCGCGCTCCACCATTTTTGCTAATTTCAATGCGTGATCAACTGATTGGCAGTAAAATGAAAAATGGGGGTAGATAGCAAGATTCACATGATAGCCAGCGGCATAATCGGCTAACTCAGTAAGCATTTCGACAAATTTCAAATCTCCCTCCACCGGGTTATTCTTATACAATTCACTATGTAAATGCAACGTAATTAAAAGATTCCGGTCTTTTGAATCCCGAATAATTGCGCTTAGTTTTGGACTATAGGGTGGAAAAGTTGAATCAATGTTTAATGAAATATACATTTCAGGCAGCTCAATACCCGCATTATCCAGCACCTTACGGAATTCAAAATAATTTTTTTCCCCACTACCCGAAATACCTTTATAACCAATTTTTTTTACCAATGCAGCTTGCTCCGAAAAGTTTTTAGGTGCATTAGGAAGATTCATTGCATTTCCAAAGCAATAAAAGGAATTGTTGAACTCCTTCATCTGTGCAAAACAATCTATTGACAAATTAGCTACTATCAGCAGCCATAGAATTGACAAACATTTCATACGTTTCTATT
>CANJAW010000152.1:0-6809 GCA_947472215.1 Chitinophagaceae bacterium | reverse complement strand
TAGTAGCCGGCTTATTCCATGGACGGAAATAAACTACCGTATCTCCTGCCTTTATATTTACAGAAAGGCTCGGGGTTAGTTTTGGTAAGGGTTTAAATCCTGTTACTGCTTGTAAAGCATAACCAACTTCCAAGAAATTATGATCATAGCGGGAATCTAAAGCTGGATCATATAAACGAAAGATGGCAGCCCCCAAAGAATAAACAGGCTGCGAACGATTGTAATCACCTGTTCTTCCTTTAGTACCAGGAAACCCTTCACCACCGCCACCAAAAACAGAATGTAAATTATTTCCTCCTGCCACATCAGGAGCAAAAGCTGCATCCGTTTTATTGGTCAAAACATCCGTATTGTATTGAACGGCAAAAACAATTTCAGCATTCTTATCATTCTGTGCACCAGTATACTGAGTCAGTGGATTTTCAGAACGAACAGGAAAAAGGTCTTTGTATTTAGCTGCCATTGGATACCCATCAATTATCTTATCGGCATATTGAAGGGCGGAGGTAAAGTCAGCAGCACTTCCACCCAACACATTTCTAAAATTCCAACCTCTGGTTAAATAAACGCGGGATAATAAAAACTGAGCCGCCCCTTTTGTAATACGACCGTAATTGGAAGCAGTTACAGGAAGTTTATTTTCCGCATCCAACAAATCGGTAAGAATTTGTTTGTAAATATCAGTGGAGGTAGCCTTGATAGAGGCCTTACTTGCATTGGTTGTTTCGGTTAACGGCATCGGAACATCTCCCCATTGTTGAACCAAATAGAAAAGGGTTAGTGCTCTTAAAAATTTGGCTTCAGAAACTCTGGCATCTTTTGATGCAGCCGCCATAGTGGTAATTCCAGCCGACCTACCAATTGCTGTATTAACCCTTGCCAGCTCTGCATAGAGCAAGGTCCAAAGTGTTTGTACATCTGCGATAGTAGCATTCAAACCTACATCATATTGTGCTAAAGAACCGGCATTGGCAGGAGCTGCAGCAAAATTAGGATCACCATATCCTCCTGGATAAAATATATCGGTTCCATTCAAAACGAGGGCCCTTGCCTGGTGAATATTACGCAATAAAGGATAGCAGGATTTTACTAAATCTTCGAAGCCTGCTTCGGTTTTATAATATACATCCGTGGTAAGGGTAGAAACTGGATTTTCAGTCAAAAAATCATTTTTACATCCTGAAGCAACTATGCCCATCAAAGCTAGTGCTAATGTGGTAGTTCGTATCGTTATTTTTGATTTCATGGTAGTTGTTTTTAAAGTAATTAGAAACTGATATTTACGCCTAAAGTATAGATAGCTGTTGGCACATCATCTTGGTAGATGGATGAATTAAATTCAGGATCAAATCCAGTATAATTTGAAAATACAAAAGGATTTGAAACCTGCGCATAAATACGAGCATTGGAGATTTTAAATTTATCCAATCTTTTTTTAGGAAGGCTAAATCCAAAAGTGATATCAGATATTCTTAAAAAACTAGCATCCTGATAAAGGATGGCACTTGAATATGGATTGTTTACAAAACCTGAATAATAGGTATTGGAAGGGTTATCAATTCTCCAATAATCCAATGAAGCCAATGAATTGTACCGACTACCAATTTGACCAAAAGTGCCTGACAAAGTGGAATTACTATATTGAACCCCATTGCGATAATAAATGAAAAAAGACAAATCGAAATTTTTATAATTAAATCGGTTCGTTAACCCCAATAACCATTTGGGTAACTGCGTACCCAACACCACCCTATCATCAATATTATTAGTGGTTGAGATTTGATTATCACCATTTTGATCTACTACTTTTACAGAACCTGGTACTTGCTTGTAAACCTTGGCTGCATTGGAGTCAACCAATTGCCAAATACCGGCAAACTTGTAATCAAAATTTGCTCTAATAGGATAGCCTACAAATAATTTATTTCCTTTGTCAACAGTTTGGCCATCTCCATATAATTGAAGTAGCTTGTTATTGTTTTTGGTAAAAGAATAGGTTGTATTCCAGCTAAAATCCTTCTTGGCAATATTGACCGTATTCAATGTCAACTCAATACCTTTATTTTCAATCTCACCTACATTCGCAGTTACTTGGTTGAAGCCAGAAATGGTAGGTATTTTTTGATTCAAAATTAAATCAACTGTTTTTCTTTTGTATAATTCCAAAGAACCTGATACACGATTTTTGAAGAAACCAAAGTCTACTCCAAGATTTAACTCATTACTTCTCTCCCACCTTAAATCCTTATTAGCCAAATTGAGCGGAGCAAATCCGGTAGCGGCAACTCCATCAAAATCATAACCAGTATTTAACAGATTCGCTTGGGTACTATAAGGTGCTACACCAGAATTACCTACTTCCCCATAACTCAACCTTAATTTCAAATTAGAGATCGCATCAAATTTTTGAATAAATTTTTCATCACTCATTCTCCAACCCAATGCCACAGATGGGAAAAAAGCCCATTTGTTTCCTTCTGAAAGCTGGGAGGCTCCATCAGAACGACCAGTCACTGTCAGTAAATATTTATCATTATACGAATAGTTAACTCTACCCATATAAGATTGCAAAGAACGCTCAGTCAATGAACTAGTTTGGGCAGTAATGGTGCCCGTTCCCAAAGCATACCAATAAGATACATAGGGTAGATCTTTTACTGCAATCATATATGCCTCATCCCTTTGATAATAGGCACTTTGTAATCCTGTTACATTTATTTTATGCTTTCCAAAATCCTTTTTATAAGTAAGGATATTATCAATGGTATAGTTGCCACCAACATTACTATTATATTGTGTTCTCGGCTTAGCACCAATTTGAGCTTTAGACCATTGGCCTCTCCAATCTCCTATACTTTGTGAAGTATAAGATCCGGAAAGTGAAGAGCGAAAACTCAAGCCTTTCAACAATGAAACTTCTACATACGTATTGGCCAAAACAGAAATTACATTGGTTTGTAGTTTAGAAGTTTTTTCATCAATATCTGCCAAAGGGTTAGGAACCTGTTTGTCATTGATACCCATCCAATACGCCAAACCGTCTACGCTGAAATCAGAATTTTCTGATGGATTTGCAAGATCACTGAAATAGGCTGTGCCGGTAGGTCTAGCACGAAATGCACCCCTCAAAGATTCTTGTGAACCCCAATTTTGATCGCTATAAGTAGCATAGGAAGTAAATCCAACCTTCACATGCTCACCTAATCTACTATCCAAACCAGCATTTAAATTATATCGCTTGTAACCTGTAAATCGAACATTGCCTTCCTCATTCAAAAAACCAGTGGAAACTCTAAAAGTGGTCTTTTCACTTCCTCCAGCAACACTTATATTATGACTCGTTTGAAGTCCAGCATCAGTAACTAAATCAACCCAATCAGTAGTTTTACCAGCATCAATATTTGCTTTTTCTGCAGCAGTAAAAATCTGACCTGGTAATCCAGCTGCAATTCGATCGGTATAATTTAATTTATAAAACTGTTGAGAAGTCATTAAAGCAGGCACATGGGCTAAAACTTTCTTACCTACATAGCCATCGTAACTCACTTTTGGTTTTCCTGCTAGCCCCTTTTTGGTGGTAACAATGATAACACCATTGGCACCCCGGGCTCCATAAATAGAGGTAGAAGATGCATCTTTCAATACATCCATCGTTTGAATATCATTTGGATTGAGGTTATTTAAATCTCCACCCATTAATCCATCTATTACTACTAATGGTTGTGTTGAGTTGTTGACGGTATTTTCACCACGGATGGTAATACTATAAGGAGCACCAGGTCGGTTACTGGCTTTGGTAACGGTAGCACCCGCAACCTGACCCTGTATCGCCTTGGCTGCCAAAACCGGATTAGCCCTAACTATATCTTTGGACTGAATGGAGTTAAGCGCTCCTGTCAAATCTCGTTTTTTTCGTTCTCCATACCCTACCACTACCACATCATCGAGGGCTTTGGTAACGGACATCAATTTAACCACTAGATTTTTTTGATTACCCACTGCAATTTGCTGCTCTGTAAAACCCACTGACTTTACTACCAGCACCGTGTTGGAAGAAGAGATGCTTAGGGAAAATTTGCCCATTGCATCGGTAACTGTACCAGCAGTACTGCCTTGAATGGTTACACTAGCACCAGCAAGCATTTCACCCGTTTCACTATTGAGTATTTGACCCGTAATTTGTCGGGTTTGGGCCATCGCTATACTGGATAGCAGGCACAGAAAGAAAGAAATTGATAAGATTTTCTTCATAAAACAGCAATTTTAGTTGTACAATTAAATAATAAAAAAACTAACACGTTAATAATTATATAAACTTAACTAAAAGCTTTTAGTAAAAGGGGTTTTGGATAAAAAAAATTACGAAAACGTTTTCGTAAAAAATCATTTAACTAGCGCATCCCATAAAATTTCAACAGGGTGTTGGGCTATTCGGTGTGTACCGTCTTTAATCTGGTGCCTACAAGATGTGCCTGAAGCGGCCACTAAGGTGTCAATAGGGAAATTGCGTACTGCAGGAAATAGCACTAACTCCCCTACCTGCTGCGAAACTTCATAATGCTCTAGCTCATACCCGAATGAACCCGCCATACCACAGCAGCCGGAAGGGATAAACTGAACAAGATAATTTTCGGGGATACTTAGCATCGTATTGCTGTAATGGGGAGAGGACAATACTTTTTGGTAACAGTGACCATGTACGGCAATTATTTTTTTATCTTTTGTAAACAAATCGGTAGAGATATGGCCCTTCTCAAATTCGTTGGAAATAAATTCCTCGATAGTAAAAGTTTGCTTCGACAATTGCAAGGCTTTTTGTTTATTTTTTGAAGAAGCCAAATCAATGTATTCATCTCTGAAACTTAATATGGCAGATGGCTCGATACCTACCAATGGTATGTCGTCACAAACCACTGATGCCAATAAATCGATATTTTGATTGATGACAATGGCTGCTTGCTTAATCAATCCTTTCGACAAATAACTTCTACCACTTTCAATATGCTTAGGAAAAAGCACTTGATAGCCTAGCTGCTCTAACAAAAGAATCGCCTTCTTACCAATTGCTACATCATAATAATTGGTAAATTCATCGCAGAAAAAATAAACTTTTCTTAGGGAACTACCGTTTTTTGTACCCCGTTTTTTTTGCCAAAAAATAAGGGTAGTAGCTGGCAGTAATGGCATGCTTCTATCGGGGTGAAAACCTACTGCCCTATTGGCTATTTTACGCAAAAACGAATTCCCAAAAATGAAATTATAGATACCCGGAATAAGGGAAGCCCATTTCATTTGGCTCACAAAATTTCCAATCAATTTCGACCTAAAGGGAATGCCATTTTTATCATGGTACTGCTGCAAAAACTCTGCCTTCATTTTGGTAATATCCACTCCAGATGGACATTCAGTTTTACATCCTTTACAACTCAGGCAAAGATCCATCACCTCCTTTATTTCTTCGTTATTGAGTGGATCCACCTGTTCGGGATCACTTAAAAATTGTCGGAGAATATTTGCTCTAGCACGGGTAGTATCTTTTTCATTGCGGGTGGCCATATAACTCGGACACATAATGCCGCCAGTCACCTCGGTCTTCCTACAATCACCCGAACCCGAACATTTTTCTGCGAGCCGCAACATAGTTCCTTGCGCAGAAAAATCAAAATTGGTGGCAATTGGTGTAGGCGTTTTACCTACTTGCACCCTTAACTGCTCATCCATAGCGGGCGTAGCGGTTATCTTTCCCTGATTGAAAATATGATGGGGGTCAAACAATTGTTTTACTTCTTTGAAAAGCGCATAGGTTTCTTTGCCAACCATAGTAGAAATGTATTCTCCCCGCAATCTTCCATCGCCATGTTCGCCTGACAATGAACCATGATATTTTTTTACCAATTCTACCGTTTCAGCAAGAATATTTCTAAATAACTTCACCCCCTCCTGCGTCTTTAAATTGATCATGGGTTCTACATGCAATTCCCCTGCACCAGCATGTGCGTAATACGATGCATTTACTTGATACTTTTCCAAAATAATTTGTAGTTCCCTTACATATTCCGGCAATTCCTGGGGCGATACCGCGCAATCTTCAATTAAATTAACTGGCTGAATATCACCAGGCAAATTTCGTAACAGCCCCAGCCCTGCTTTTCGCACATCCCATGCAAATTTGGTATCTGCATTGAACAACACAGGAAACGAATAACCGTAACCGCTAGACTTTAATTCATTCACTAACTGATTGGCTTGATCGCTTACATCCTGCATTTGATCACCCATAAATTCTACCATTAAAATGGCAGCAGGATCACCTTCAATAAAAAAGCAATTTTTCTTAAACTCAGGATGTTCCCTGGTGAAATTCATAATGTATCGATCTACTAATTCGGAGGCCATTGGCTTTTGTGAAAGTGCTACAATATTTGCACGAAGCGCCTCGTCGATAGAATGGCAATGCACACAAACCAAAGCGATTTCCTTTGGCGGAAGATCAATCAGTTGAAGTTTGATTGAAGTGGTAAATGCAAGCGTTCCTTCCGAACCAGCCAATAGCTTACAAAGATTAAATGGAGCACCCCTCTCAGTAAATGGTTCCATAGCCAACAGGCTATCCAATGCATATCCCGAGTTTCTTCTTACTACCGATGCTTTCGGAAAATGCTGTTGGATGAGTTGCTTATTTTTTTCTGCTGAAAGTAACTGGTGAAGCCCCTCATAGATGGATTTTTTAAGTCCGAAATAATTCCCCGCATCAATCGATTCATTTGTAAACGAAGCTTCGGTACCATCGCTTAGGAGCGCATTGATTT
>CANJAW010000151.1:0-7056 GCA_947472215.1 Chitinophagaceae bacterium | reverse complement strand
GTGGAAGTGCATACCATTTATAAAACCGGTGTTGAGGTGGAGGCTATGCATGGTGCTGCAGTAACTTCACTAACCATGTACGATATGTTGAAGCCGCTAGACAAGGGGGTAGAAATTTCAACCATTCGTTTACAAAGTAAATCGGGTGGAAAATCAGATCTGAAAAACGATTCACTACAATCCATTCGCTGTGCAGTTGTCGTATGTTCTGACAGTGTGGCTACAGGAACAAAAGAAGACAGTTCAGGTAAAAAAATAATTGATAAATTAAAGCAGTTTAATTTATCTACTGAAATATATACAATCATCCCGGATGAAATTGCAGCTATACAAGAAACAGCAAAACAGTTGAGCGAAACAGGTTTTCAGCTAGTGCTATTTACAGGTGGAACAGGACTTTCACCCAAGGACCTTACTCCCGATGCCATAAGTCCTTTACTTGACCGAGAGATTCCGGGAATGATGGAAGCCGCTCGCAACTATGGACAGCAAAGAACTTCTTTTGCGATGCTCTCCAGGGGTGTTGCAGGATTCATTAAAAATACGTTAGTAATTACCTTGCCGGGTTCTCCTCGCGGGGCAGAAGAAAGCATGGATGCATTATTTCCTTCCGTACTTCATGTATTTAAAGTAGCTGAAGGAATGCGGCATGAAGAATAAGGGTATAGTTAATACCCCTATTCAATTAAAATTTCATTTATTATCAGAGGGAAATTCGCTTCATTTTCGGAATCAACAAGTGCATGATAAACCAGGCAATTAAATACACAAATCCGCAGACAAAAAACATAATTAAATAACCCGTCTGAGGATCGCGAATGTATTGATGGGTTATTGGGTCCGTTTGCTTATAGTAATCAAATAATTTACCTGCGCTTTTAGCAATTAAAATTCCACCCAATGCACCAGACATACCACCAATACCTGTTACGGATGCAGTAGCTCTTTTGGGAAACATATCACTCACCGTTGTATAAATATTAGCACTCCAGGCTTGGTGTGCAGCCATGGCAAAGCCAATCACGATAACTGCCAACCACATGTTGATACTGCCAACATACTGAGCAGAAAGGACCGGTAAAACACAAATGCCGAAAATAAGCATAGCTGTTTTACGTGAACGGAATACCGGCCAGCCTCTTTTCATAAACTGCATAGGCAGCCACCCCCCAAATACACTACCAACCGTAGACATCAGGTAAGCCAATGCCAATGGCAAAGCAATGGCTGTTTTGGATAACCCGTATTGTTTTTCCAAAAAATCGGGTAACCAGAAAAGGAAAAACCACCATACCGGATCAGTGAAAAATTTGCCGATAGCGAATGCCCAGGTTTGCTTATAGGTTAACAATTTACTCCAAGATATTTTTGGTGCATCGTCAGCCCCTTCGATTATTTCATCGATATCGCTATGGATGTACTCAAACTCTTGGGCGGATAATTTTTTATGCTTTTTAGGAACCTCATAAATTATAAACCATGCTATCAGCCAAATAACGCCAATCAAACCGGTAAGAATAAAAGCCCATTGCCAGCCCCATTTTTGAGCGATGAACGGTACGGTAAGTGGTGCAATGATTGCCCCGATATTAGCGCCCGAATTAAAAATGCCTGTAGCAAAGGCCCTTTCTTTTTTTGGAAACCACTCTGCAACCGTTTTAATAGCAGCCGGAAAATTCCCTGCTTCTGTAAATCCCAAAGCACCTCTTGCAACAAAAAAACCAAGAGTGCCGGTTGCCAATGCATGCGCAACGGCAGCAACGCTCCAAAGAGCGGTAGCCAATGCATAGCCGATTTTAGTTCCCAGCTTATCTATTAATCTGCCTGCGCCCAAAAAACCAATGGCATAACAAACCTGGAACGCAATGACTATGTTCGCATAGTCAGTTTCAGACCAGGTAAATTCTTTGCTTAAAGTGGATTTTAATAAACTAATCACCGCCCTATCTAGGTAGTTAACAGTAGTAGCAAAAAATATTAGGGAACAAATAGTCCACCTATATTTACCCATGGATGGTGCAGTCATATTCAGTTATTGTTTTATTGATTGAATTAAAGATAACACAGCGATGGTTTCGCGTTCAATGGTAGCGTAATCCTTTTGCTCCATTAGTTTTTTACTAATTAGTTTGCTGCCCATACCCACTGCACAAACACCGGCTTTGTACCAGCCTTCAATATTTTCACGGGTGGTATCTACGCCGCCAGTTGGCATAAAAAACAATGTTGGAAATATATCTTTGATGCCACTTAAAAATTCAGGCCCCAGCATATTACCTGGAAAAAGCTTGATGAATTTTATCCCTGCATTTTCAGCAGCGATAATTTCAGAGGGCGTCATACAACCTGGGCCATAGAAAATATCATTTGCTACAGCATAGTCAGCAACCTCTTTTATAAAACCCGGACTCACCAAAAAGTCGGCGCCTACAGCGATGTATTCTTCTGCTTGCTGCAGATTTTTTATCGTGCCGATGCCCAATAAAAGGTCCGGCATGGTTTGATTTCGAAGCGCCACCATTTTCTGAAAATTATGGAATGCCGCTTCGCCGCGATTGGTATATTCCACCGCCTTGATGCCCGCCTTGTAAATTGCTTTTAATATTTCGATGCTAACTGTTTCATCCGCATTATAATATAACGGAAGGATACCTTGGTCAGTTATTGCCTTGGTTACTTTTGCTATGTTTTTCATTATTGTTTTTTTTGCTAAGAGACCTTCTATGAAGAAGGTCTCTTCATTTTAATATTATTTTGTTGTACGGTCATTTGCTGCAATCAGTATATATGCAGCAGGTGCGCCGGTTATCTTTGCACTCGGCCACTACCATCCCCTTTCACCAATTCTTTAACTTCGCTTAAGGTAGCATGGTTCAAATCTCCTGGAATGGTATGTTTTAATGCACTGGCTGCAACACCAAATTCAGCTGCATCCGCCATTGGCATTCCTGTTACTAATCCATAGATTAAACCGCTGGCAAAACTATCGCCGCTACCTACACGATCTACAATACGTACATTGTATTGTTTGGTATGGTAAAAATCTTTACCATCATATACCAGTGCGCTCCAGCCATTGTCGCTAGCGCTATGGCTTTCACGCAATGAGGAGGCGATGAATTTAAATCCAAACTTATCTTTCATCTGTTTGAACACGTCCTTAAAGCCATCGAGATTCAACTCACCCTTGGTAACATCCGTATCTTTTGCCTTAAAACCCAATGTGGTATCGGCATCTTCTTCATTGCCGATACATACATCTACATGCTGGCAAAGCCTGCTCATTACCTCTCTTGCTTTTTCTTTGCTCCATAATTTTTTACGAAAATTCAGGTCAATACTAGTGGTAATGCCTTTTGCCTTAGCCGCTTTTAGGGCGGCTTCAGTCAAAGCTGCTGCTTTGTCGCTCAGCGCAGGAGTAATACCAGTTGTATGAAACCAATCGGCTCCCTCAAATATTTTATCAAAATCAAATTCACTTGCATCCACATCGGCAATGGAGGCGCCTGCCCTATCATACACTACTTGTGAGGCACGCATAGATGCACCGGTTTCCAAAAAATAGATACCCAATCTTTCGCCTCCACGGGCTACAAATTGTGTGTCTACTCCATACCGGCGCAAATGATTGATAGCCGATTGGCCGATTGGATTATTGGGCACTTTGCTAACAAATGTACCATTCAAACCATAGTTACACAAAGCCGCGGCCACATTGGCCTCGCCGCCACCGTAAGTGATATCAAATGTGTCGGCTTGTACAAATCTTTTAAAATCAGGAGTTGATAAACGCAACATGATTTCTCCAAGCGTTACTACTTTCTTACTCATTATTTTACTACTTTAATTGATTAGATAAATTATTTTAAGCTCGCAAGGGGCTGAGGATCCATATCCGTAAACTCCTTATTTTCGCCTGCCATACCCCAAATAAAACCATAATTGGCTGTACCGACACCAAAGTGCATGCTCCAAGGGGCAGAAATAGCTACTTCATTATTGGCAACTACAAGATGCCTTGTTTCTTGGGGTTCTCCCATAAAATGCATTACGCGCTGCGCTTCATGCAAATCAAAATAAAAATAAGCTTCCATTCTTCTGGTATGGGTATGTGGTGGAACAGAATTCCATACACTACCTTCATCTAGTACTGTGAGGCCCATTACCAATTGACAACTTTCAATACCGTCATTGTGAATGTATTTATAAATTGTTCTTTTATTGGAAGTGGAAATATCTCCCATATTAACAGGGGCTGCTTCCGCCCTAGTCATCATTCTATTAGGATAAGCATGATGAGCAGGAAGAGAAAGTAAGTAAAATTGAGCAGGCGTGTCAGCCGAATTACTGCTGAAATGAACATCCTGCGTGCCTTTTCCAAGATAAACGCATTCCAGTTTGTCAATTTCATACGCTACTCCCGCGGCTGTAACGGTACCTTTACCGCCAACATTGATTATACCGATCTCTCTTCTTTCTAGAAAATATTTTGCTTTTAACTCGTCTTCATTTGGTAATTCGATACTCGCTGAAGTAGGAACTACACCCCCAATGATTAAACGATCAAAATGAGAATATACCAATTGAATAGTGCCTGGTTGCATTAAACCCTGTACCAAAAAATTATCCCGCAATTGCTGGGTATTCATCTCACTGGTTTCCTTCGGACTGTTTTGAAATCTAACTTGCATTTTTTTTATATTTAATTGTTTTTTAAAAGTTACTTATCTGGCCATCCAACCTCCATCAACTGTAATGATGGTTCCGTTAATATAATCGGAGGCTGGGGAAGAAAGGAAAACATACGCTCCCGTAAGGTCGGATGTTTCGCCCCATCGGTTAGCCGGAATCCTTGCTAAGATGGCTGCACTTCTTTCTGGATCTGCACGTAGCTGAGTCGTATTGTTGGTAGCAATATAACCAGGAGCCACCCCATTAACGGTAATGCCTAGAGGTGCCCATTCATTGGCGAATGCTTTCAACAAAGACGCTACAGCACCTTTGCTAGCAGCGTATCCTGGAACATTAATACCGCCTTGAAAACTTAACAAAGAACAGGTAAATACAATTTTACCGGACTTTTGGTCCACCATTCTTTTTCCTATTTCTCTGGTAATAATAAACTGTGCATTGAGGTTGATATCAATAATCATATCCCAGTATTCATCCGAATGCTCCGCTGCAGGAGCTCTCATGATATGACCTGCATTGTTTATTAGAATGTCGATGCGCGGATGGTCGGCCTTCACCTTATTTAGAAAGGTATAGAGTGATTCCCTTGAGGTAAAATCTGCTACATATGGATAAAATTTTCTACCTGCAGCCTCTACTGCCAAAGCCACGTCGCTGCCGGTTTCGGGTAAATTATTGGCTACGCCTATGATATCAGCTCCGGATTGTGCCAGCTCGATAGCGATATCCATTCCTATGCCACTGCTACATCCTGTAACCAATGCAATTTTGTTGTCTACTCTGAAATTTAACATGATTGTTCTTTTTTTAATGATTGCTTATTTTGTTTCTGTATTGATTTTTTATAAAAGATTGAGTAATAATTTATCGAATTGAACTCCTTCAATATCTTTAATTGACTCCGAACAGGAGTTGCAATTGTATTTTTTACCGGCCCGTAATAATAAGGGAACTGCATCCTTACGATCAAAAGGTTTTATCTGCTGCCCCTCCCATTTCTTTTGCCCGGTAATAAACGGTAACATCACTTCAAAGCATTTTTTAAACGATTTGCCGGAAGAAGTTTTCAAGAACCAGAAATCAGTGCCGGATTTTTCAGCTAGCTGGGCAATGATTACAAAAGCATTCATCGTAAAAACAGTATAATGCAGAGACGTTGTTCGGTCCATCTCCAGCGGAAAAAACCCATTTGCATCCATTTGTTGATCCAGTCTTTTAGCTGCCCTCGAAATAATTTCATTGGTTAAAGACAAATTGCCTGCAAAAATAGCAAATGATAAGCTTTGTGCATCAAACCATACCCCATGATTATTTTTAGCGTTCAATTCGTCTCTCCCAATTTCACTGGTCTGCATCCAATTCAAAAAATCGGTAAACCAGTTTTTAATGCCTATTTGGTCGTTTGTTGTCCAGGAGGCAGCATTTTTCAATAAGCCAATCGCATCAATGACTAAAATAAAGTGCCTGGTATCGATCAAACCCTCAGCCCTACCAGTAGTTACCCCTTTTACCGCCTGCCCATAATTAAGATGGGGATTCATTTTGGTAGCGGTATCCAAAAACCAAACCCGGATCAATTGACTAGCATGGGCGGCATATTTTTCATCATTCGAATAATAATAGGCCAACGCAAGTAAATGAATTGTTTCGCATAGCACAGGCATATTCTCCTTATCGGGAAAATTTTTAATCTCGGGATTCACCACTCCATCCTTACGGATATAAGGAAGGCCGTTGGATGAAGAAGGGTTGGGCCACCAATATGGTGCTATGCTCATATAATCATGCTTGTTGCCACTAGGTGGAAGATCCGTCTTGTTCATCACAGTGACCGGTTTATAATTCAAGGCCTTGTCCGCATCTTTCAATAACTGATTATAAGCCGGTACTAATGTAGCATCCCCCGATTGTAATCTGTTCTTCTTTTCCAAAAGTATTTCCTTGTCAATCTTGATCATATCAGTACTAGATAATTTCACCTGTGCTAGCAGTAGGTTACCGGTAAAACTGAGCAGCAGGAAAAATGGAATTATTTTTTGTTTCATGTGTATTTTGAGTTGTAAATTGAAATTTTATGTGGCAAATAATTCGTGTTGGATTATCTGTCTGTTCTAAAACAAGATGCCGGCAACCCTTCTTTGTTATACAAATTTGCTCCAACAGGATTATCAGCCCAGGCATACCTAACTGCTACCGGTTGGCTAATGACATCGTTCCATACCGTGATAGTGTTGCCAGCAATCGTAGCCTTTGCCCAAACAAATTTCTTGTTGGCACCTGCAATGGAGAAATACTTCAAGTCGCCCCCATCCTTTGTCATCAAGCCAGTGCCAACATTTGAAAATTCAAGTATAATTTTATTTC
>CANJAW010000150.1:0-7067 GCA_947472215.1 Chitinophagaceae bacterium | reverse complement strand
GGTGCTAAAATCTCCTTGCTCCCAAGAAGTTGCCATTTAGTTAGCCAATTTAGATAAAAGAGGTAACTACTGGCTTCAATTACTAAAAACAAGTAAGAGTAGTACACGAAAAATATTAAATTAAATGTATATAGATTTTATCCGTAAAATTGTAAATAATTTGAAACCTATAAATATTTAAAGAACTTGTATTAAAATTAATTTGTATGAAAAGAAAATTACGAATGGGAATGATTGGAGGTGGAAAAGACGCCTTTATTGGATCAATTCATCGGTATGCCTCCAATATGGACGGTTTAGTTGAATTGGTATGTGGTGCATTGAGCATTAATCCGGAAATTGCAAAAGACTCTGGCCAATCCTTATTTCTTCCAGAAGATAGAATTTACCTTACTTACCAAGAAATGATAGAGAAGGAAAGTTTGCAGCCTGCTGATAAAAGAATGGACTTCGTAACAATCGTTACGCCGAATTTTGCCCATTTTGCCCCTGCAAAACTGGCTTTGGAAAATGGGTTTAATGTGGTGATTGAAAAGCCAATCACATTTTCATTAGAGGAAGCTAAAGAATTGAAAAAGCTAGTAGAAGAAACAGGGCTGGTCCTTTGTCTTACGCACACTTATTCAGGCTATCCAATGGTTAAGCAAGCAAAGGCAATGGTGAGCGATGGGATATTGGGAAAAATAAGAAAGGTATGGGTTGAATATCCTCAGGGTTGGTTGAGTAAATTATCCGAAAGAGAAGGTAACCAGCAAGCCGCTTGGAGAACCGATCCTAAAAGAAGCGGCAAGAGTGGCTGCATGGGAGATATAGGAACACATGCGGCTCACTTAGCAGAATATATAACTGGATTAAAAATTACGCAACTTTGTGCGGATTTGAATATCATGGTAGATGGTAGAGCCCTAGATGATGATGGAAACGTATTATTGAAATTCGATAATGGAGCAGCAGGTGTACTCATGGCTTCTCAGGTAGCGGCAGGAGAAGAAAATGCACTAAAAATAAGGGTTTACGGAGAAAAGGGCGGTATCGAATGGGCACAAATGGAACCAAATACTTTGCTATTAAAATGGCTGGATGCACCCACCCAAATACTTCGAGCTGGTTCAAATTACGGAGACCGACTTTCCACTTATGCTACCAACAGCTGTCGCACACCAGGTGGCCATCCAGAAGGATACCTAGAGGCATTTGCCAATATTTACAAAAATTTTGCGACTACCCTACAAGCAAAAATGAATGGCACCGAAGCTCCTAAAGAAGCGCTGGACTTTCCATCTGTAGCCGATGGAATCAGAGGGATGGCATTTATTGACAACGTGGTACTTTCCGCTCAATCAGAAAAAAAATGGACTGAATTTATCGTATAGGGGGGCTAAGTTGCCAATTGTAGAATGAAAGTAAAAGATGTTTTTGTATTCAGCAGCTTTCAGTTATTAGTTAATAAATTATCACTATCAAATTATTTTATATGCAAACAATCAAAGGTCCCGGTATATTTTTGGCGCAATTTGCAGGAGATACAGCTCCTTTCAATTCACTTCCTTCTATTTGTAAATGGGCAAAAGAAAAGGGGTTTACTGGTGTTCAGATACCCACCTGGGATGCCCGACTGATCGATCTGCAAAAAGCTGCTGAAAGCAAAACCTATGCAGATGAAATCAAAGGCATTGTTGAAAACGCCGGTTTGGAAATTACCGAATTGTCGACCCACTTACAGGGTCAATTGGTTGCCGTAAATCCTGCCTACGATACACTCTTCGACGGCTTTGCCCCTGCAGCTGTGCATGGTAATGCTACTGCCAGAACTGCTTGGGCAGTACAGCAACTCAAATACGCAGCCAAGGCGTCCCTACATCTTGGCTTGAATGCACACGCTACTTTTAGTGGTGCCTTGCTTTGGCAGACCGTATATCCTTGGCCACAGCGCCCCGCAGGATTAGTGGAGACAGGCTTTACAGAATTGGCTAACCGATGGTTGCCTATTTTAAATGAATTTGACGAATGCGGAGTAGATGTATGCTACGAAATTCATCCAGGCGAGGATTTGCATGATGGCATTTCTTACGAAATGTTTTTGGAAAAAGTAAACAATCACCCACGTGCTTGCTTACTATACGACCCCTCCCATTTTGTATTGCAATGCCTCGATTACCTTGCTTATATTGACCATTACCACCAGCGCATCAAAGCTTTTCATGTAAAAGACGCTGAATTCAACCCCACAGGTAAGCAAGGTGTGTATGGTGGATACCAAAGTTGGGTAAACCGAGCTGGGCGCTTCCGTTCATTAGGTGATGGTCAAGTTGATTTTAAATCTATTTTCAGCAAACTCGCTGCCTATGATTATAAGGGATGGGCAGTATTGGAATGGGAATGTGCCATTAAAAATTCGGAGGATGGTGCAAAAGAAGGCGCACCCTTCATTAAAGAACATATTATCAAAGTAACCGAAAAAGCTTTTGACGATTTCGCTGGTTCAGGAAGCAATGAAGAATTTAATAGGAAACTTTTAGGTATCTGATTTTAAAAATCAATCCTACTTCAAAATACTATTTAGACTTAGAACAAGTGATTGAGAAAAACCCTCAGTCACCTGTTCTTTTTGATGCTTTTACAAAGCGGCTCAATTTTAACAAATTTCAATTCATTCGAATTAGATAAACACCTACCTTCAATAATTAAACATCTATTTCAATCAATTAGTCAAGATGAAATTTGCCGATTATCAAATTAAATAAATGGCGAAAACTGACTTTACACAAAAAATACACATGAAAAAATTATTACAAAATTTCTTAGTTCTAATTACTTTAATTGTTCCCATTTTTTCGATAGCTAATCCGGCAAGCAAGGGAGGTGAGTTTTATCAGATTACGGTATACCATTTTTCGAATTTAGTCCAGCAAAATTTAATTGAACAATACCTCAAGGATGCCTACTTGCCTGCATTGCATAAGCAGCAGATCAAAAATATTGGCGTTTTCACTTGCATCGCAAATGATACTGCTGCAGACAAGCGCATCTATGTGGTTATTCCTGTGCAATCACTTCAACAAGTAGTTAACTTACAAGAAAAGCTTGAAAAAGATGCAGATTACTTGACAAATGGGAAATTATATCTGGAAGCTTCCTTCAAAACCCCTCCTTACAATAGATTGGAAAATATCCTATTAAAGTCCTTCCCACTCGCACCATTTATGAACCTTCCAAAACTTTCTTCGACAGCGGCAGAAAGAGTATATGAATTAAGAAGCTATGAAAGTGCTACAGAAAATCTTTTTAAAAGCAAGGTAAAAATGTTTAACGAAGGAGGAGAAATTGCTTTATTTAAACGACTTAATTTTAATGCTGTTTTTTATGCATCCGTTATTGCAGGAAGCCATATGCCTAATCTAATGTACATGACCAGTTATGAAAACAAGGCAGATAGGGATGAGCATTGGAAAAATTTCAGTTCATCGCCCGAATGGAAGAAACTTACTGTTATGCCGGAATACCAAAACAGTGTTTCAAAAAATGAACAGGTATTTCTTCATGCAACAACTTACTCAGATTATTAATCTGCTGAAAGTGAAAATAATTATCCGCTAATAAGCTACTATTGCTACTTTAACAACTGAAGTTTTTTTTCTATTACTAAATTAAATAATCACCATTCAAAAACAACACCATGAATACACCCCAGCTTTTCAAAAAACTGTTTGTACCCTTGCTGATATTTATTTGTCTTTCTTTTGCCTTCAAAAAGAAAGAGCCTACCGTATTGATTTTTTCCAAAACAGGTGCATTTAGACATTCAAGTATTAAAGAGGGAATAGCCGCAATTACAAAAATGGGAGTAGAAAATAATTTTTTAACCGAGGCAACAGAAGATTCTACAGCATTTACGGATGAAAATCTGGCTAAATACAAAGCAATTATATTTTTGAGTACTACTGGAAATGTGTTGGGAGAAGAACAACAAAAAGCCCTCGAAAATTATATCCATAAAGGTGGTGGCTTTGTTGGCATTCATGCCGCAACAGATTGTGAATACGATTGGCCTTGGTATGTTAAAATGGTTGGCGCTAGTTTCAACGGTCACCCACACCAACAGATGGCTAAATTATTGGTTACTGATAAAGATAATATTGCTACCAAACACCTGCCCGCTATATGGGAAAGAAAAGATGAATGGTATAATTTTAAAAACATGAACCCCGATGTACACGTACTGTTAAGAATAGACGAGAGCTCTTATGAAGGTGGAAAAAATGGCGACAACCATCCAATGGCTTGGTATCATGCATTTGAAGGGGGAAGGGCCTTTTACACAGAATTGGGACATACAAAAGAGTCCTTTACTGAGCCTGAATACTTGCAGCATTTACTGGGAGGAATTAAATATGCCCTAAAAAAATAACCACTGATTGATTGTATAAAAAAACCCCAATGACTTCAATGTCATTGGGTTTTTTTTATACAGCTAAAGAAATTTACAATGCTTCTCAGCAAAACCTATAGCAACGGCAGCAAATTAGCAACTGCTTATAGTTCTCTTACCCAGATATTTCTGAAGCTAAGGGGCTCACTTGCATCACCATGTGCCTGTAATTTAATAGGAGAAGCCCCATGTTTTGTATATACGGGCTGCCCAATATAAACGGTTGCTCCTTTTAATGCTACATTATTCTGTACCAAAACTCCGTTATGGATTACCGTTACCCTTGCAGGTGAAAGAAGATCTCCTCCATCCTTAAAACGAGGGGCTGTCCAAATGACATCATACGTTTGCCACTCTCCAGGTTTTCTACACGCATTGGCCAAAGGAATATATTGTTTGTAAACACTGCCTACTTGCCCATTAACATAAGTCTTGTTTTCATAACAGTCTAGAATCTGTATCTCGTAACCTGAGTCGCCCTTACCGGTGGAGGCTAGAAACAATCCACTATTTCCCCTACCCTGGCCAGATCCTGTAATATTGGATGGAATCTGCCATTCCAGATGCAACTGGTAATCTGTAAAAGACTTTTTTGTTTGGATATTGCCTGTACCCTTCTTTACAGTAAACACCCCTTTTTTCACAATCCACGCGGCGGGTGAATTATCCTCAACAGACACCCACTCATTCAAATTTTTCCCATCAAATAAAATAATGGCATCCGACGGCGGCTCAATACCCTTTGGAGGTGTTACCACCTTAGGTTCCGGCTGCCACAACTCAGTGGCTGTAGGATCGCCCTTTTGAGCAATGGTTTGCTGGGCAGCAAATAGCAAAGTTGAAAATAATAAAAAGGAGATTTTTTTCATACAAATAATCATTTTTAATGGCGTTTATTTTTTTATTTAAAGGTCACTCTTAATGGGAGATTCCTGTCCCTACTTAAAAGTAAATTTAGGTGGAAATAATTAAAAAAATTGTGAAACCTTTATCAAATGATTTATTTTTGTTGGATACTACTGAATGGTTATATTTGATACTTCAACTAATTCAGATTTTCTAAAAAATATATTTTATGGGAGATACCCTCCAAATTAAAAAACAACCTAAAAAATACGATGTGGTAATCGTGGGATCCGGAGCCGGCGGTGGTATGGCAGCGTATGTATTGGCAAACGCAGGTTTAAAAGTATGCTTGCTGGAGGCTGGTCCAGACTATGATCCAGCAAAAAATTCTTCGCAATTAAAAAACCCATGGGAATCTCCCCGACGAGGTGCTAGCACAAAATTTAGACCCTTTGGCGATTTTGATGGATGCTATTGGGGATGGGAAATCGACGGAGAACCTTATACACATGCACCGGGTACCAAATGGGAATGGTGGAGAGCAAGAATGGTCGGTGGTAGAACGAACCATTGGGGTAGAATATCTTTACGATTTGGACCCAAGGATTTTAAACGTAAAAGTATTGACGGACTCGGTGACGATTGGCCAATCAGCTACGATGATGTAAAACCTTACTACGACAAAATTGATAAATTAATTGGTGTTTTTGGGAGCAATGAAGGATTGCCCAACGACCCAGACGGAATATTTTTACCCCCTCCCAAGCCACGCTTACACGAGCTTTTTATCAAAAAATCAGCTACAGACATAGGTATTCCCGTAATACCATCCCGTTTATCCATTCTAACCAAACAAATTAATAAAGATAGAGGCGCTTGTTTTTATTGTGCACAATGCGGAAGGTCTTGCAAAGCATATGCCGATTTCTCCTCCTCTTCTGTATTGATTAAACCTGCGCTTGCCACAGGCAATGTAGATTTAGTAACGAATGCAATGGCTAGGGAAGTGCTTACCAATAAAGAAGGATTAGCTACTGGCATTTCATATGTTAACAAAGAAAACATGCAGGAATACCAGGTAGATGGCAAAGTAGTAATACTTGCAGCCAGTGCCTGCGAAAGTGCGCGTTTAATGCTGAACTCAAAATCAGACCAACATCCTAATGGAATATCCAACTCAAGTAATGTAGTGGGTAAATATTTACATGACTCTACTGGTGCTGCCATGGGTGGAATATTACCCAATCTGATTGGTAGAAAAAGATTCAATGAAGATGGTGTTGGTGGTATGCATGTGTATACTCCTTGGTGGCTGGATAATAAAAAACTAGATTTCCCTCGTGGCTATCACATTGAATATTGGGGTGGTATGAGCCAACCAGCCTATGGTTTTGGCTTTGATATGGAAACCCAAAACGGCATGTTCCCTATCAACGGAAAGAAAAAAGAAGCTGGTGGATATGGAGCTTCCCTAAAAGAAGATGTTCGCTATCTCTATGGCGCCAATGTAGGCATGGCCGGCCGTGGTGAAAGCATTGCCATGGAATCCAACTTTTGTGAAATTGACCCTTCTGTAGTTGATAAATTTGGGATTCCCGTCTTGAGGTTCAATACCAAAAATAGTGAACATGAAATCAAGCAGGCGAAACACATGAAGGAAACCTTTAGAGAAATCATGCACAATATGGGCGCTGTTATTACCTGGGGTGATACCGAAGGTCCGGAAAGCGATTACGGACTTGCTAACCCAGGCAATATTATTCATGAAGCAGGGACGATACGTATGGGAAAT
>CANJAW010000149.1:0-7145 GCA_947472215.1 Chitinophagaceae bacterium | reverse complement strand
GCTAAAGAGCTAGGAGTGAAATTTTATTTTAACCAAGCCGTCACCGAAATTAAAGTTGACAAAGGAATCGCCACCCAACTAATCACTCAATCAACGGATGGCTTATCCACCATTCATCAATTTGATGCAGATGTAGTGATTGGAGGAGCCGATTATCATTTCATTGAAACCAATCTGTTATTGCCTAAATATCAGTCGTATACAGCGAAGTATTGGAACAAAAGGGTGATGGCCCCCAGTTCATTGCTGTACTATGTTGGATTGAATAAAAAATTAAGCAATGTATTGCATCATACTTTATTCTTTGATGTTAGTTTTGATATACATGGAAAAGAAATCTATACTGATCCAAAATGGCCTTCTGCTCCTTTGTTTTATGTATGTACGCCATCCGTAACAGATGCTACGGTGGCTCCTGAAGGAGGCGAAAATTTATTTTTTCTCATACCGGTGGCAAGTGGGTTGGAAGGTGATACAGAGACACTAAGAGATCAGTATTTTGATCAAATTCTAGCTCGATTTGAAAACAGAACCGGCCAATCGGTAAGGGATGCAATTGTTTACAAAAAGTCCTATTCCGTGAGTGATTTTAAAAGAGATTACCATTCTTTTAAAGGAAATGCATACGGACTTGCCAACACGTTGATGCAAACAGCTGTATTAAAACCCGGCCTGCGCAGCAAAAAAGTTAGCAACCTGTTTTATACTGGTCAATTGACAGTGCCTGGCCCTGGTGTTCCACCCAGTTTAATTAGTGGAGAAGTGGTTGCTAAGGAAATAGTAAAACATTTTGGGTAATCAGTAATTGAAGTAAATATGATTGGGGTTATAAAAATTTATTCCAGATTTTCCTGTGTTAAAAATTGTAAAAATGTTTGATCTTTTTAATGAATTAAGTCAGCAATGTAGTAAGGCTACCACGGAAAGGTATAGTACTTCCTTTAGCAGTGCTATTAAATTATTGCACCCTGATCTGCGTGCCCCTGTTTTTAATATTTATGGCTTTGTGCGTTTTGCAGATGAGATTGTAGACACTTTTCATCAATACAATAAAGCTGAATTATTAGCAGAGTTTAAAAGGGATACTTTCTTTGCTATCGAAAGGGGAGTCAGCCTCAACCCCATCCTGCAAAGTTTTCAGCTCACCGTAAATAAATACGGCATTACGAATGAGTTGATCGAGGCTTTTTTTGCTAGCATGGAAATGGATTTGGATAAAACCAGTTACAATAGCCAAGGTTACAAGGCATATATTTATGGCAGTGCCGAGGTGGTTGGTTTGATGTGCCTCTATGTATTTTGTGAAGGAGATACAAAAAGCTATGAAAAACTTAAACCAGGTGCTCAATCATTGGGTGCAGCTTTTCAAAAGGTGAATTTTTTACGGGATGTAAAAGCAGATTATGAACAACTCAACAGGACCTATTTTCCAGAGGTGGATTTCAATCATTTTACCCCTTCCATGAAACAACAAATTGAAAAAGATATTGCCGAAGATTTCGCAGCAGCTTATGAAGCAATCTTACAATTGCCAGTAAAGGCAAGGTTTGGCGTATATGTTGCCTACAAATATTATTTATCACTTTTTAAAAAAATAAAAAAGACTAACCCTAGAAATATTTTAGATCAGCGTATTCGTATTCCCAATTATGGAAAGGCGTTTATTGTTGCCAAAGCAGGTCTACGCAGTCAATTAAATATTTTATAATCAAAATGTATGGATGTTATATTAGTAGATGAAAACGACCAGCCATTAGGCACTATGGAAAAAATGGAGGTTCATCAAAAAGCCTTACTTCATAGGGCTTTCAGTGTATTTATTTTTAATAGCAAAGGAGAAATGCTGCTGCAAAAAAGAGCGGCTGGGAAATACCATAGCCCTGGATTATGGACCAATGCTTGCTGCAGTCACCCCCAGCCAGGTTTCGAAACCATTGCTGCTGCTTCTAAAAGATTGCAGGAAGAAATGGGGTTTACCACTTCGCTCAACAAAGCTTTTGATTTTATTTATAAAGCTCCATTTGACAATGGGCTAACGGAATATGAATTTGATCATGTGTTGGTGGGTAACTATGATGGGGTAATCCTACCTAACCCGGAGGAGGTGGCCGACTATTGTTATCAGTCGCTATCCGATATAAAAACTTTGCTCGATTCTAATGCCAGTGCCTACACTGCCTGGTTTAAAATTGCTTTTCCAAAGTTAGAGGCCTACCTTGCAAACCAACAGTCAAATACTTTCATAGGGTAATCAATATTCGTACGTAGACATTTTGTATAATCCTTCAATTCAACCAACCAACAGCATGCAGGCTTCAAAAGCAATTGTAATTGGAAGTGGGGTAGGCGGCTTGGCAATTGCCATTCGCTTGGCTGTGAAGGGCTATGCGGTGGAGGTTTTTGAAAAAAATAGTTATCCAGGCGGTAAATTATCTGCCTTCGAAAAAGACGGGTTTAGATTTGATGCAGGCCCTTCCTTATTTACGCAGCCTCAAAATATGGAAGAATTGTTTGCCCTTGCCGGTGAGTCACTCAATAAATATTTTTCCTATCAACCTGTTGACATCGCCAATAAATATTTTTATGAAAATGGCAAACAAGTAAAAGCCTATACCAATGCAGCGGATTTTGCACAGGAAATGAAACTGCAACTCAATGAAGATCCGGAGATAGTAATTGAATACCTGAAGCAATCAAAAAAGCTATATGAAAATATCGGTACACTTTTTTTAGAAAATTCACTTCACCGAGTAGCTACATGGCTACACCGTAGAATTGTAAAAGCATTGTCAACACTAAAATCAGCTTACCTTTTTCAAACACTCCATCAGTACAATAGTTCAAAATTCACCTCTCCTGAAGCTGTACAGCTTTTCAATCGCTTTGCTACTTATAATGGCAGCAGTCCTTACAAAACTCCAGCTATGCTGAGTTTGATTCCTCATCTCGAACAAAATGAGGGCACATTTTATCCCAAAGGTGGAATGATCAGTATCACCAATGCATTGTATCAGTTAGCCCTTGATAAGGGCGTTCAATTTCATTTTGATTCACCGGTTCAGCGAATCTTGCATTCAAAAGGAAGGATAAGCGGAGTAGTTGTAAAGGATGAAATTGTATTGGCAAAAATCGTTGTAAGCAATGCCGATGCATATTTCACCTACAAAAACTTACTGGCCAATGATACACTAGCAAAAAAAATTTTACGTCAGGAACGCAGTAGCAGTGCAGTTATTTTTTATTGGGGAATGAAAAAGCAATATACCCAATTGGAACTGCACAATATTTTTTTTAGTAGCGACTACAAAAATGAGTTTAACTGCATATTCACCGATGGAAAGTTAACTGCAGACCCTACGGTATACATTAATATCACTTCCAAAATGGAAACTAGTCAGTCACCTGAAGGGAAGGAAAACTGGTTTGTGATGGTAAACGCTCCAACAGATGCTGGGCAAAACTGGGATGAGCTGAAAGAAGTATTGCGGAAAAATGTACTTGCTAAACTTACCCGTATGTTAGGAGAGGATATAGCGAGTCAAATTGAGACGGAACATACCCTTGATCCCATTATGATACAACAACAAACCGCTTCTTATATGGGCTCATTGTATGGAACCAGTTCCAATTCCAAGCTGGCTGCATTTTTAAGGCATGCTAATTTTACAAGTTCCATCAAAGGCCTGTACTTTTGTGGAGGAAGCGTTCACCCCGGTGGTGGAATTCCGCTTTGCCTTAAAAGTGCCAAAATAGTAAGTGAGCTAATCAACTAACTACTGCTGGCTTATTCGGATCGAATAGGCTACACCGTTAGTAGCTAATTTTTGTCTGGCAGCATTTTTTAATCGATGACTTTTGTAGAAGTAAGAATCGATTCGTTTTGAACCAACCGATTTTATCGGTATAAAAAAAATTATACGCATACGCCGTGTTAAAAAAAATACCAACATATCAAATGGCTACTGCTATTGCCATTTTTTTTCATGTCATTGGATTAGCCGGTATACTGCTGTCCGAAGGGGATTTCTTTATCCAATCTACCCCTTTCAATTTACTGTTGTCCTTTGGTTTGTTGGTATGGTCCCATCCTGGTAAAAACAAGGCATTCCTACTTTTTATCGGGGTAGTTTTTTTAGTCGGTTATTTTTCGGAAGTAGTGGGGGTAAACACAGGCTTATTATTTGGCGACTACCAATATACTAAGGTGTTGGGATTTCAATGGCTTCAGGTTCCGTTATTAATTGCCATTAATTGGTTTATCATTATTTATTGTTGTGGTATCAGTACCCATACCTTGTTGCAAAAGGTGATTAGCCGGGTAGCCCTTGATAATAAAGAACCTACAACAGCACTAAAAGCCATGTCAGTGATTGTAGATGGAGCCTGCTTAGCCGTTTTTTTCGACTGGCTGATGGAGCCGGTAGCTGTAAAACTAGGTTTTTGGATATGGAAAGGGGATGGCGCTATTCCTTTGTACAATTATGTTTGTTGGCTATTGATTAGTATACTGCTATTGACTTTTTTTAATTTTTTTAGCATCCGAAAGGAAAATAAATTCGCAGTAAATTTGTTGCTGATACAGGCGCTGTTCTTTTTAATTTTACGAACATTTTTGAAATAAAATAATTTTGTTTTTATATTATTCACAACTATGAGTACACTATTTTTTATATCTATCGCCTTGCTTACTTTTGTTTTGATGGAAGGAATAACTTGGCTTACCCATCGTTTTATCATGCATGGGTTTTTGTGGTACCTACACGAAGATCATCATAAGAAGGGTCCTGGATTTTTTGAAAAAAACGATGCCTTTTTCCTGATTTTCGCTATTCCATCTTGGCTATGCATTATGCTGGGTTTGCAATACCAGGAATACTGGGCAGCAGCAATCGGCGCCGGCATTGCATTGTATGGCTTTGCCTATTTTGTGGTACACGAAGTAATCATTCACCAGCGGTTCAAATTTTTTACCCGGAGCAATAATGCCTATATCCGAACCATTCGCTGGGCACATAAAATGCACCACAAGCATTTGGATAAGCAGGAAGGGGAAAGTTTTGGTATGCTACTGGTGGCAAAAAAATATTGGGATAAAGTGAAAGCGGATAATAAAAGAACCAGCGAACAATCTACAGTTTCTTCCAAATAACAAAAGGTTTTTTTAACCCATTGACTATTGATATGAATACGCAGTACACTTATTTTCTTATTCTTGCAGCATCTCTGGCAGGTCCATTGATGCTTAGCTTTGATAAGAAAGTGGGCTTTTATAAAAAATGGAAATACCTTTTTTATGCAATGCTTTTGCCTGCAGTTTGCTATGTGGTATGGGATATTTATTTTACCTCCATCGGAGTTTGGAGCTTTAACGAAGCCTATATCACGGGCTACAAGCTGTGGAACCTTCCTATTGAAGAAGTGTTGTTTTTTATCATCGTTCCTTATTGCTGTATTTTTATTTACGAATGTATTCGCTGCTATTTCCCTAAGGTGAATAATCATCGCTGGGCGAATCTGCTATTGAAGGGAATGGGTGTAGCCTTGTTGATTTCAGGATGTTATTTTTACAATAAGCAGTATACTTCTCTAACATTTTTATTTTTGTCCATTTTCATAGCCATTCTTTTAAATGCAAAAATTTTTTTCAAGGATTTTCATGCCACTTATTTCCTGATTGCTTACGCAATTATATTAATCCCCTTTTTATTAGTCAATGGTTTGTTAACGGCTATTCCTGTAGTTATTTACAATGACATGGAGAATCTAGGTCGAAGAATTTACACGATACCCGTGGAAGACATTTTTTATGGGATGCTATTGGTAATGATGGATATTGCTATCTATGAAAAAATCCGAAATCGTTGATAATATTTTCGCCCACCCCGACAGCGGCTTTCAGCCCTGTCGGCGGTTAGCCAGACACTTCAATTTAATTTTTCAAAAAGTATTCGATAACCACCGTCAGGGTTTTCAACCGCTGACGGGGTTGTTCGGGAATTCTTATAATTGGTCTACCCCGACAGCGGCTATCAGCCCTGTCGGCGGTTAGTCATGGATTTCAATTTAACTACTGGCAGTATTACCAAACGTAGTTAGAGTTAATTGATAGTTTAAAAATCCAAATATTTTTATTCTATTATAAAACGGGTAATGTCTTTTGAAGGATATCTTTCTTGGTGGGCTTTTTTGAATTCATTGATTCCTCCAAACCAGTCCAATACTTTTTTGGTAGCAACATGCGCATTATCATTTTTAACTATAGCATGATAAGAAGAAAATTCCCAGTCTTTGAAGTCATCAACGAAGTTGTGTAACTGGGCATTATAATGGCAATAGTAAATTACGGAGTTGAGATAATTATCTTGGTCAATTAGTTTTCTTTTGAAGGGAGATTCAAATAGCGACCCTGTCCTTTTATTTTCTTTATTAATGGATTGAGCATAGGAATTAAAAAAATGGGAAAGTTGTTTACCAGCCGTAAGTTGTATCATGTCTTTTCCATTTATTTTTGGCACCTGAACATTTTCTTTTATTTGCACGAGCAAATGAAAATGATTTTTTAATAGGGCGTAAGCAATCGTTTCCATTACAGGAGAGCAATATGAAAAATATTGAGCTAGAAAATAATAATAATTTCTTTTTTCTTTAAATATATTTTCACTATTTACACCTCTGTTATAAATATGAAAATATTCGCCTTCTATTAGAGGTTGTGTATACATGGTTAAGGGTATGTTTATTTGTTAAAAATCGCCAAAATGTTCGACTGAGGAAATAGTAAGATTTTGGTAAAATAGTAAGAAACGTTTGTTTATCCAATCGTTTTAATTCGCCAACCCCGACATCGGCTATCAGCCCTGTCGGCTGCTAACCAGTCACTTCAATTTAATTTTTCTAAAAGTATTCGATAACCACCGTCAGGGTTTTCAACCGCTGACGGGGTTGTTCGGGAATTCTTATAATTGGTCTACCCCGACAGCGGCTATCAGCCCTGTCGGCTGCTAACCAGGGACTTCTATTTTATTTTTCGAAAAGTATTCGTTAACCACCGTCAGGGTTTTCAACCGCTGACGGGGTATTGCGTATTTTGTCTATCCCGACAGCGGCTATCAGCCCTGTCGGCTGCTAACCAGGGACTTCTATTT
>CANJAW010000148.1:0-7149 GCA_947472215.1 Chitinophagaceae bacterium | reverse complement strand
AACCCATAATAAATCCATTACTATCTACTGCAGTAATATCAAGTTCTTCAGGAAAATTTTTGTCACTCACTATCCAAGAATGATAGCGCCCTACTTCTATTGTATCGCCCATTCCCTTCAAGATTTGAGAATTGGGATTGGTAACAGTTATAGGAGTTGCAACACCATGGTACACTTTATCTAGGTTGACCAATTTTGCACCAAAGGCTTCCCCAATTGCTTGGTGGCCCAAACAAACTCCCAAAATGGATTTACTGGAAGCGTATTCTTTAATTAAAGGTAACAGCAACCCTGCCTCTTCTGGTATTCCTGGTCCAGGAGAAAGAATGATTTTATCATAAGCTTTCACTGCTTCTAATGGTATCTGGTCATTGCGAAATACATCCACTTTTTGGTGCAGGATTTTTTCAACCAAGTGTACTAGATTATAAGTAAAAGAATCATAATTATCAAATACCAATATTTTCATTTCAGATATTTTGTGCCAATACAATGGCTTGTTTTAAAGCATTCAATTTATTATTTACTTCCTGCAGCTCGCTCTCTGGGCTACTTGCAGCCACAATACCAGCACCCGCCTGATAAAAAAGGGTATTTTGCTTACTCAAAAAAGTGCGGATCATAATGGCATGGTTACAACTTCCGTCAAATCCCATATAGCCAATGGCACCACCATAATAACTCCTTCCTGTGGGCTCATTTTCATTGATCAATTGCATTGCCTTAAATTTAGGAGCTCCGCTCAAAGTACCAGCCGGAAAGCTAACCGCTAGCAACTTAAATGGATTTGTTTCAGCACCTACCTTTCCGATTACCTCACTTACCAAATGAATTACATGAGAGTAATAATTTACCTTTTTGTATTGGGTAACTTCCACCTCGCTACACATTCGGCTTAAATCATTTCTCGCCAGATCCACCAGCATTACATGCTCCGCATTTTCTTTGGGATCATTTTCCAATTGTATGGCCAATGCCTTATCCGTTTCATCATTTCCTGTTCTTTTAAATGTGCCGGCAATTGGATGAACAATAGCCTTGCCATTTTGAACAATGAGCTGGCTTTCCGGAGACGACCCCATCAGTTTATAGTCGCCATAATCGAAATAAAATAAATAGGGACTTGGGTTAATACTTCGTAGGGCGCGGTAAACGTTGAATTCATCCCCCGAAAAAGCTTGCTGGAATCGTCGACTCAGCACTATCTGAAATACATCTCCTCTGTGACAACTGGCGATCCCTTTTTTTACCATATCAATATAAGCCGAATCCGTAAGGTTAGAACGCTCCAAGCCATTGGTTGAAAAGGGAAACGTAGGTACGTCCTTACTTTTTATAAGGCTTTCAATTGCATCAACGTCACTTTCAATACCAATTAGCTTGTTTTCACAAATGAACAGCTCATTTTTAAAATGGTTGATGGCGATAACGTATTGGTATAAACGATACCGCATTAGTGGGATATCAATGCCCGGTTGTTGGTGACCATTTTCTAACTGGATGGAATCAAAGAACTGGACAGCATCATAGGTACAATAACCAAATAATCCCTGTGCCACATTGATGGGCTTTGGTGCAGCCTCAACTATTTCAAATCGCTGCATAAAATCCCATAATAATTCCGGCACGGTGGAAGGGTTGGCTATTTTTACTTTTTCAGGTACCTGACCGGGCAGTTTATACTCAATAGTAGCGGCCGTCCTTATTTCAATACCTGCAATTGCATTGATGCCAATAAAGGTGTAACTGTTTTCTCCAGCATGGTAATCAGAACTTTCTAGTAGAATCGTATCCCGAAACCTATCCCTGAGCCGCAGGTAAATACCTACAGGGGTATACACGTCGGCTAGGAGTTTTTTGTACGAAGTTTGTATCTTTATTTTTTTCATAATTCTCAGCCAATAAAAGTTTTTACCTTAAAGTCTACACCATACTTAAATCAACTTGGTGATGGAGCCAATTAAGCGATTTGCCATTAAATTTCCCTTATTCCTGCTAGGTTCAACAGTAGTAAGTATAATAAAAAACCCCAACACATTGTGTCGGGGCCTTAATATAGTATACATACAATAGCGTTGCGACACATCAAAATATTGACTGCCACCACCAACCATTGCTATTTAAAATTGTATTTTTCATTTGCTGGTGCAAAGATGTGGGCTAATAATTAATAAAAAAAACTTTTTTCTGGATTGTATGAAAAAAAGGGGAAAGAAATAGGGATTTTGTAACCAATAAATTGGGAAACCTATTTTTTGAACCAATTTTTACTATCAGATGGGTATTCTACCCTACAACTTACCTAAAACAGGTATATTACCTATTCCCATACATTCAACGCTTTTCCTACAAAGCAATAGCTTAGCAACCTGGCTTGTTTTGAGTGAATTTGTAACCCACTCATGTTTATGCGCCAATAACTAATTATTTAATGTTGTAAATATTATCTTTACTGAGTAAGCTGTTAAAATTTATATATGCAAATTGTCATCTTTGGCGCCACAGGATTGGTAGGAATGCAACTAGTCAAACAGGCCCTATACAAAGGTCATGAGGTAAGGGCCTTTGGTAGGAACGTTTTTACGGCTGATCTGCCAAAAAATGACCAACTTGAGCTGATTCAAGGTGCTTTGTTTGACCAGGAGCAAGTTTATAATGCCATTAAAGGAGCAGATGCGGTCTTGTCTTCACTCGGCGGTAATTCAACCGTTGCGGATATGACTCGATCTCTTGGAATGAAAAATATCATAGAACAAATGCTGAAAGCGGGTGTTTCCAGAATTATTGCGGTGGGCGGAATGGGTTCACTTAATGCCGACAAAGATACCCTTGTCATGGATAAACCAGATTACCCTGCAAAATTTTTACCGGTTAGCAAGGAACACCTAAAGGCTTATGGATTCTTACAAAACTCCCCTTTGAACTGGACCTTTGTATGCCCGCCTGATATCATAGATGCTGAACCAACAGGCAAATTTATAACTACCCCAGATTTTGTACCCAACCCTAATTCCAACAGGATCAATGCAGGAGACCTTGCCTTATTTATGCTCAACGAATTAGACAAAAACGAATTCCCAAAGCGAAGAGCAGGCATTTGCAATTAATAATGGCTTTCATGCCACTGGCAAAAACCAAGCAAGCAAAATACAATGCCATCTATAATTTGGCTCAGGCATCCAGTGGAGAATCTATGACTCATTATGGATGGCTATGATTTATTAAATTTCTGCACCTCTTCCATCTCCTCGTCCTCTACCCTAACCATTACCAAATGATTCAGGCTTTCCAGATTAGTTACCCATATGTTTCGTCCCGCTTCTTTTACATTGGCCACATGGGTGATTTTATAGTCTTCGTAAGCTCCTAAAATTCTATCCCGAATTTCTACTGGAAGATTTTGCTCATACCCATAACTAATATCATACTTCAGGTAGCCTTTTTGAGTGAACAAAGCCTGGTGTTTCATATCACTTTCTATAAAACGAGCCAAATAGAATTTGTTCATTTCATACCATTTCAGATTTTGGGCTTTCGGAAATGATTTTTTAAATGCTTTATCAACTTCCTTGTTAACTACTGTAGAAGAAGTTACGGTAATAGTGGGTAAGACAGTTACCGAATCTTTTTCCTGTGCTACTAGCTTACCAGTAACAATGCATATTACTAGCAAAACTGCAATTACTTTCTTTTTCATACTTTTTTATTTAATTGAAATGAATAAAATAATTAAACGTGGTTTTTTTATAGTACAAATTAATTACTTCCAATAGCCTGAAACAATGATAGCAATCAAAAATTGAGTTGACACTTATCAGCTATTGGATTGTTTATCCATTTCAAAAAAAGACTCCCTACCACCATCAGCTTTCAAAGCAGACTGAACTTACCTTACAGGCAAAAAAAAAAGCTCTTGCCACTGGCAAAAGCTTTTTTTTATACAAAATTGAATTATTTAATTCATTTCAGCAGCAACCGAAATCTTGGTCTCAAGAGCTACTTTTCCAGCAGCAATGGCTGGACCATTAATGCCGTAATCACCCAATAGTACGGTGAAATCACAAGCAACTTTAATAGATTTTCCACTAACTGAAATAGACCCAGCAGTTTTAACAGCTTTGGTAACTCCATGAATCGTAAGATCACCAGCTACTTCAGCAGCATAAGTACCATCTTTTTTGAAATCAATCGCGGCTAAATTGGTAAGGTTACCCTTGAATGTAGCAGTAGGAAATTTTTCAGAATCCATCCAAGTAGCACTGTTAAAATGTTCCTGCATCATTGCCTTTTCAAAAGTGAAATTTTTGATCATTGCCTCAAAAGCTACTCCACCCTTTTTTGTATTGATAGTCCCAACCACTGTTTTATTGACCGCCTTCGGCAAGGCATCCTTAGCGGTAGTAGCGTTAAAGCTAATAGAGCCAGAAGTGGTGGTTTTTTTGCGGTCTGCTTTTGCATCAGGCTGTTGAGCAAACAAAGAGGCTGTTACCGTAAGTAAAGCAATAAATAAAATTGATTTTTTCATGTTGTTTTTTTTTTATAAATTTTAATTGTTAATTGCACATCGTTTGAAAGTAATGAATTCAGTTTCGAGTATTTCGCTATAAGCTCCCCCACTACAAGATCCCTTTATAGAAACTTTATCCCCCAGTTTAATCTGCTTGGCTTGTCCAAGATGCTGCTGCTGGAAAGCAAATATAACATATGAACCGGAAGTTGAATCAGCCATTTTTATATTAACCGTAGAATCCACACCCTCTACCGCTGAAACCTCGCCATTTACTACCATTATTTTCTCAGCATATTTCTTGTTGGCCAAACTGTCATTTTTTTCAAACTCATGGATTAGATCCAGTGCAGTTACCGTATAAACAGGGCTAATTTCAGTGGTATCTGAAAATTTCTCATTCACTATAAACCAAAACCAACCAGCAACCACTACTAAAAGAATTCCAAAAAAAAGAGCTGCTTTTTTAAAAAAAGAATGTTTTTTTTTCTGTCCAAGCTCCATAGGATACAAATTTAACGAAATGCAAAAATAATACTTTCCGAGAATTTACAATAGTTAAACATTGTTAATATGTAGTGGAAAGCATTTATTTAAAGTCACAGTATGCCAAAATTGATACTCTGAATTACTTATATTTGATATTATTACCTGCCAAATTGGTCTAGTCAGGATCATATATATTTTAAAACAATTTATGAGAAAAATACGGTTGCTGTTATACTTGCTGCTTTTAGTAAGCAGTCTAATTCAGGCCCAAAATAAAATTAAACAGCCAAGCTCCGGGAACCCGGTTTTCCCAGGCTGGTATGCAGATCCTGAAGGGGCTATTTTCAATAAAACTTTTTGGATTTACCCAACCTACTCTGCTCCCTACAACCAGCAGGTTCATTTTGATGCGTTTTCTTCCAAAGACTTGGTAACCTGGACAAAGCACCCCCATATTTTGGATACCTCCTCCATCCAATGGGCGCACCGTGCCATGTGGGCTCCTGCTATTATTGAAAAAAATGGAAAATACTATTTCTTTTTTAGCGCCAACGATATACAAAATGGAAACGAAAAGGGCGGAATCGGCATTGCTATTTCGGATCACCCGGCAGGGCCTTTCACGGATTATCTTGGCAAACCACTTATCGACCAATTTCACAATGGAGCACAACCCATTGATCAATTTGTTTTTAAAGATGTAGACGGAGCCTATTACCTGATCTATGGAGGATGGCGACATTGTAATATTGCCCGGCTAAAGGATGATTTTACCGGATTAATCCCTTTTGATGATGGGAAAATATTCAGAGAAATTACCCCGGATAAATATGTAGAAGGGCCAATGATGTTTGTAAGAAAGGGGAAATATTATTTTATGTGGTCGGAAGGCGGCTGGACTGGTCCTAACTACAGTGTAGCCTATGCAATCGGAGATTCTCCCTTCGGACCTTTTAAACGAATCGATAAAATACTGAAACAAAACCCCGACATCGCAACTGGCGCAGGCCATCATTCTGTCATCAATATACCCGGCACGGACAACTGGTACATTATTTACCACCGCAGGCCATTGGGAGAAACTGATGCCAACTCAAGAGTGACTTGTATAGACAGCATGTATTTTGACAAAGAGGGATTAATACAACCTGTAATGATTACTAATGAAGGAGTAGAGAAAATAACCCTTTCCCATTAATAGCAAGTAAATTTTTTAACTATGGCCAACGATTATTTAGACAGTGCAAAAAAGCAATTTGAATATTATAAAATGATTGGGGAAAAGGCCATGGCACAGTTGACAGAAGAAAATCTATTTTGGCAATACAACCCACAGAGTAATAGTATTGCCACAATTGTAACCCATTTGTGTGGAAATATGCTTTCCCGCTGGACTGATTTTTTAACAACGGACGGCGAAAAAGAATGGCGAAAAAGGGATGCCGAATTTGATAATACCTTTCAATCAAAAGAAGAGCTAATGACTAAATGGGATGAAGGCTGGAAATGTTTGTTTGAAGCTTTAATACCCTTGACTGCAAAAGATTTAGACAAGGAAGTCTTCATAAGAAATACTGGACATAGTGTAACAGAAGCTATCCTCCGGCAGCTGGCACATTACCCTTACCATATTGGACAAATTGTGTTCCTAGCAAAAATGCTGAGTGATGATAACTGGCAAAGCTTATCAATACCAAAAGGTAATTCAACCGAATACAATGCAACAAAATTTGCAAAACCAAGGCACTGGGAAAATTGCAATGATAAATTAAACAAGGATAACAAGTAATAAAAAATTATGATAAAGCAGAAGCGATTTGATTTCACCAACTATTTATATCCGCATTCTCTAAAATAAAATACCTACCTGCCCTTTGATACAATTTTTAAACAACTTTATTTCAAAATTCCACTTGAGATATTATATACTTTTTTTATTAACTGCTTCTTTTAGCACTGTAAACGCTCAAAAGATTGATAGTATTTATATTCATCTATATACTGATAGCCTGAAGAAAGGAACTTATAACTACATCAATATTGACGGACTTTTAAATACCGGAAGCTATTTACCATTAGATAATACCCAACTTATTTTAACCGCAACAGCCGGTAAATTTAGTGGCAACAGTTTATGGCTAGATGAAAAATTT
>CANJAW010000147.1:0-7157 GCA_947472215.1 Chitinophagaceae bacterium | reverse complement strand
TGTTTGGGTACCATTTTACGCAGGATTAAAAAAAACAATACTACCCGCGTAGTTTGTATTGCAGACAATATTATTCCCCACGAACCAAAACCAGGGGATAGCATATTTACAAAATATTTTGTGCAACCGGTAGATGCTTTTATCACCATGAGTGAAAAGGTTAAAGTGGATCTACTGCAATTTGCACCCAATAAAAAAACTGTTTTTATACCACATCCCCTTTATGACAATTTTGGTGAAAAAATAAGTAAGGAGATTGCCCGAGCTCATCTAAAGATTGAATCGGATGCAAGGGTTCTTTTATTTTTTGGCTTTATTCGGAAATATAAAGGACTAGACATCTTGCTCGATGCCATGAAGCTTTTACAAGCTGACTTCCCCGAATATAAATTACTGATAGCGGGTGAATTTTATGATGATCAACAAACCTATCTTGAACAGATTGAAAGGTTAGGCCTAGGGGGGCAACTCATTTTACGAACTCATTTTATACCGGATAGCGAAGTGAAATATTATCTATGTGCTGCGGATGTAGTAGTACAGCCTTATCGATCGGCTACCCAAAGTGGAGTTACACCACTCGCCTATCATTTTGAAAAGCCAATGATTGTTACCAATGTGGGAGGTTTACCTGCGCTTGTTCCTGACAATAAAGTGGGACTAATCGCCGAACCGAATGCAGCATCCATTGCCAAAAAAATTATTCAATTTTTCAAAAATGGGGAGCAACGCTATATTCCCTATCTAGTGCAAGAAAAGAAAAAATACAGCTGGAGTAAAATGGTGGACGCAATTCTTTCGATTGCCTCCAAGTAAAGATATTTTTTCGCTTCCTGCAGCCAATGTGTTGCCAACCAATAAGCTTCCCTTTGAAATGAACAACACTTACCCTATAAGCTTTCGTTAATTTTAAAAAATCAAATTGAATTATTCGGGTTATTCATTTAATTTCAAGCAATGAAGCTACTGCTGTTATTTTCGATATTCTGTTTGAGCCTCTTTTCTGCTGGTGCACAACGCATCAAAAGAACCGATCGTCCATTGCAAAAATGGGAGGATTCATTGCAACAGTATTCATTACAAATCATTGAGGGGAAAACAGCAGCTGATCGCTTTATTGCTGACAGTATTTTTACAAAAATATTTGTCCGGGCCCTACTCAACAAAAACTCCTTCCGTTACCCCTTTGATTCTTTGGAAAGCATTTCCAAAATAACTGCACCAGATAGTATTTTTAAAATATTTACCTGGCAAATGGTTATCAATGAAAATATGATCCGCCAGCATGGTGCTATTCAAATGAAAACTACGGATGGATCATTGCAATTGTTTCCACTAATTGACAAGTCGGACATCATCATTCACCAAGCAGATACCAGCACCAACAATAGAAGTTGGATAGGTGCTATCTATTACAAAATAATACCGACAAAAAATGGCAATCAGCAATTTTATACGCTACTAGGCTATGATGAAAACAATATACGAAGCACCAAAAAAATAATTGAAACACTACAGTTCAGTAATGGAGAGCCTATTTTCGGCGCCCATCTTTTTAGTTTTTTTGAAGACGCAATTAGTCAACCAGCTGTTAGTCGCTACACTTTGGAATATAAAAAAAATACGGGTGCCAGAGTTACCTATGATGCGCAATTAGGGATGATCATTTTTGAACACCTTGAATCAGAAACTAATGAGCCTGCAAAAAAATGGACCTTTATTCCCGATGGAGATTATGAGGGATTTAAATGGAAAAATGGGAAATGGATTCATGTAAACAAAGTGTTTAACCAGGTTACTCCTGAAGGAAAAGAACCAATTCCTAATCCAATTAAAGATGGAAAGGGAAATACCATCGAAGAAAAATTAAAGAAAAACAAAAGCATTGAAAACCCCGAGGAAGAAGCTACTCCGATTGATAAAAAAAAATAAACAATAATCAGGGAGATCACCTCTTTTAATAGTTGAATTAATTTAAAACGTAAACTTACCACCAATGAAAATAATCCTTTTGATTCTCGGAATAATTACCTGTTCAAATTCCTTTGCACAAAAAGTATATTCAGTTGAATATGCTAACCAGGCTGATGTGAAAGTTTTTGTAGTAAAATATGAAAACCAGGCAGACCTGAAAGTATTTAAAGTAAAATATAACAACCAAGCGGGAGGAAACGATGGGAAATGGTTTTTCACAGATTATAGTAACCAAGCCTCAAAAAAAATATTTTTTGTAGACTACGAAAATCAGGCAGACCTGAAAATATTTTTTGTGTCCTATGAAAACCAAGCAGGTTGGAGGAACTCAGGCAAAAAACAATTACTTTACTGATAAGTTTGAAAGGAAAAAGCAACGATAGCAAGCTGTTAGAAAATTGTCAAGCATCGATTAAATAAGTACCTAAATCTACTACATCCCCTTTGCCTGAATGGTACTGTTCAATCCGATTCATATCCATATCTTCCATCACCTTACTTTGGAAAACAGGTATTTTATTTTTGTACAGTACAAAATAAAAGTCAGGTAATTTTTCAAAATGAAAAGTATCATCAAAAGCTTTGTGTCCAAAAATAATATGCCCTTCACCCGCAATATTCAACTTGCTTTCGCCCAAATAATCATCTCCAAAAACATCCTTGTCATACAATCTTAATCGATATTGATCACCAGTAACGGGCGAATCATTTCCCTTGGCAATAAAGGTAACTTTTACCTCAATACTCATTTCCTTGTCTAATGAAAACTTGCTCATAATGATTATAAATTAAAAGTTATTAATCAACGATCAACCACTAGATACAAACTGGAATAATCTGTATCAAAAAGGATAATGGAAATCAACACTTATTTATATCAAAAAAACAGCTTCGTTATAATACCTGCTTTATCAGATTGGGTAAAGTTACCGAAAGAGATTCACTGGCCCTTAATCGTTTAGTTTCAGTACAGCCAAAAAAGCTTCCTGGGGAACTTCCACGTTACCAATCTGTTTCATGCGCTTCTTTCCCTCTTTTTGTTTTTCTAACAACTTACGTTTTCTACTAATATCACCTCCATAACATTTTGCGGTAACATCCTTGCGCATCGCACTGATATTTTCTCTTGCCACCACTTTAGCACCAATAGCAGCCTGTATGGCAATTTGAAACTGCTGACGGGGAAGTAATTCTTTTAATTTTTCACACAATTTTCGTCCAAATTCATGCGACCTTGCTCTGTGAATCAACGCACTCAACGCATCCACTTTTTCACCATTGAGCAATATGTCCATCTTTACAATATCACTCGTTCTGTATTCAATCGGATGGTAATCAAAGGAAGCGTATCCCCTAGTCATACTTTTTAATTTATCATAAAAATCAAATACAATTTCGGTAAGGGGCATATCGAAAGTTAATTCAACTCTAGTCGGTGTTAGATAACCTTGGTTTACCAAAATACCTCTTTTGCTAATACAAAGGGTCATGATATTGCCGATATATTCTGGTTTGCTAATCATTTGCGCCCTAATAAATGGTTCCTCAATTTTCTCAATTCGAGTAGGGTCGGGCATTTCGGTAGGATTGTTTACCGTAATCACTTCTCCCTTTGAGGTAGTGGCAATAAAACTAACATTGGGTACGGTGGTAATCACCGTTTGGTTAAACTCCCTTTCCAATCTTTCCTGGATAATTTCCATGTGCAGCATTCCCAAAAAGCCGCAACGAAAGCCAAAACCCAATGCTTGGGATGTTTCCAACTCAAAGGTGAGTGAGGCATCATTCAATTGAAGTTTGTCCATACAATCGCGTAACTCCTCAAATGCATCCGTTTCCACAGGAAAGATACCAGCAAATACCATGGGCTTCACATCCTGAAACCCTTTGATAGATTCGGTAGAGCCATTAACAGTGGTGGTGATAGTATCACCCACTTTCACTTCCCGAGCATTTTTGATACCGGTAATTATATAACCAACGTCACCCGCACGAACTTCATTTTTAGGCGACAAGCCCATCTTTAATATCCCCACTTCATCCGCGCCATATTCAAGACCTGTATTACTGAATTTAATTTTATCATTTTTCTTTAACGTACCATTAAAAATGCGATAATAGACAATGATTCCACGAAAACTATTGTAAACACTATCAAATATCAACGCCTGCAAAGGTGCGTCCACATCGCCTTTTGGGGCAGGAATACGATCAATGATGGCAGTTATTATTTCTTCTATTCCGATACCACTTTTACCACTTGCCAATAAAATATCTTCTGGTTTACAACCAATTAATTCTACAATCTGGTCCGTCACCTCGGGTATCATGGCACCCTCCATATCAATCTTGTTAATAACGGGTATAATCTCGAGGTTGTTATCAATGGCTAAGTATAGATTACTGATGGTTTGGGCCTGAATGCCCTGCGAAGCATCTACCAATAGTAAAGCACCTTCGCAAGCAGCTAGTGCCCTACTCACTTCATAACTAAAATCAACGTGACCGGGTGTATCAATCAGGTTGAATACATATTCCACCCCTTTCCAATTATAATTAATTTGAATAGCATGGCTTTTTATGGTGATGCCTTTCTCCCTTTCCAAGTCCATATCATCGAGTACCTGTGCCTGCATATCCCGTTCGCCAATGGTATGGGTAAATTCCAATAAACGGTCGGCCAATGTACTCTTACCGTGATCTATATGCGCAATTATGCAAAAATTTCTAATATTCTTCATCCCTTCTAAAATGCTTTTAAGTGCTGCAAAACTAACTGATTTTCGGTGGATTGGGGGTTTTGTTTAGGTGGATTTTTAGAAAACCACTATTCACTCAAGGATAATGAGGATACAGCTGAAAGGATGAGCAATAAACTACTATTTCGAATATATATATAAAAAAAAATGAATAATTTATGATTATGGAATTATTTACTATATATTTACGATAATTATAATATATATACCTACACATCCTTCCAATATTTCAATTCGAAAAATTTAATTCCTATCCCCTTTAGCACCACCGCATAGTCAAATTGGGTAGTATAATACCCACAAGCTGATCCAACCCCAACTAAAGCCTGATACAAGGATTCCTCTCCTATCTACCTCATCTATCAGTCTAAACTTACTTTAATGACAACCACATCCCTCAACTCAAACTTGAGAAAGCAGGTACTGTATTTTCTATGCTTGTTTTTATTATGCAGTGTATTATTTTTCAAAACAACTGTTGCGCAGGTAACCAACGGATTCCCCAATCCAAGTTCATGTAACTCACATGATATGGAACTTGTTTCGGCAACACTTAGCGGGGAAGAAAACAATTGTAGTAACTGCACCCCAGGCTCACCAATTACAAGAACTTTATCCCTATCTATAAACAACAAATCTGGTTCCACAAGAACAGCTTTTGCATTTTGGGGAAATTTAGAAATTTATGATGGCAATACTGGTACCTTAAAGTCTACCACCCCTATAAAAGGTTGTGACGGCCCCGTAATAAGAAATAGTACCAACACCATCAACTTTCAAAATATTACTTATAGCTGTGGAGATGTAGTGAAAATAACCAATTTATTTATAGCCTGGACCGATGGCTCCCCAGGCAGTACCTGCGACAAAATAATATCTGCCAATATTGCCCCAAAATGTGGGGTTTTGCCATCCATCATTGTAAATGCAGGAGTAAATGCTGAATTGATTGTAACCAATGTAGAATGCTTTGGAAAAAATAACGGTGCCATTGATCTGACCCCCATTGGTGGTACAGCACCCTACACCTACTCCTGGACCGCCAGTAATGGAGGGGTTGTTCCAGCATTACAAAGTAGCAATCAAGACCTTAGCGGATTGGTTGCCGGAACCTATACGGTTACCATAAGGGATAATAATAATTGTACCTCAACAAAAACAAGGAGTATTACTGGACCTGGATCAGCGCTTGCAGTAGGCACCTGCACTTCAACAAATATCAGTTGCACTGGTGGAGACGGAACCGCAAGTGCAGGTTCAGTAAGTAATGCCGTGGGCGTTATCCAATACAGCTGGAAAAATACTGCCAACACTATCATTGGAACTACTGCAAACTTAAACAACCTATCTGCAGGTACCTACACACTAACAGTAACGGATAACTGTTCTGTCAAAACTTGTGATATAACCTTGACTGGCTCAACCCCAGTAGGAACCCCTGTAGCGACAATAACACAACAGCCCAATTGTAATCAAGTTACTGGAACGGCTAGCATCTCATCCCCAGTTACTGGTATCACCTATACCCTTACACAGGCTTCGATAGTAAAGTATACTGCTACAAATGGAGTCTTCAATTTGGTTGCTCCAGGAACTTACTTAGTAATCGCTACGAATGCTACTTGCAGTGCCGCTGGCAATAGCATCACAATTAATACTTTACCACAGAAACCAATTACCAATGCAGGTAATGATTTTACTAAAACTTGTACTGCCAATACACAAGGAAAACAAATTGGTGAAGCCAATGACCCCGCGTTCATTTATGCATGGACTTCGACGGATGGCTTAAGTGATGCTGCTATCAGCAATCCAATAGCTAATCCGATTTCAACTACCACCTACACCCTCACCAAGACAAATATTCAAACTGGCTGCAGCAACACAGACGAAGTTATTGTAACAGTGGACAATAATTTAGTAACAGCCAATGCAGGAAATGATTTTACAAAAACTTGTACCACCAATGATGCTGGAAAACAAATTGGAGAAGAAAATGATCCTGCATTCAGTTATGCTTGGACTACAACTACTGGATTGAGTGATGCAGCGATCAGTAATCCTATAGCCAATCCAGTTTCAACTACTACCTACACCCTCACCAAGACAAATATTCAAACAGGTTGTAGTAATACAGACGACATAACAGTAACCGTTAGCAATTCAGCAGTAATCGCTAATGCAGGAAATGATTTCACCAAAACTTGTACTACCAATGCTCAAGGAAAACAGATCGGTGAAGCCAATGACCCCGCATTCAATTATTCCTGGTCAGCTGCGAATGGTTTGACTGATGCGGTTGCCAGTAATCCTATAGCCAATCCAGTTTCAACTACTACCTATACCCTCACCAAGACAAATATTCAAACAGGTTGTAGTAATACAGACGACATAACAGTAACCGTTAGCAATTCAGCAGTAATC
>CANJAW010000146.1:0-7194 GCA_947472215.1 Chitinophagaceae bacterium | reverse complement strand
TCCATTTATAACAAAGACAAAAAACGATTTTCGTTGACCTGTTTTATCAAAAAAAGCACATAACAATAGAAGGGAAGATGCCCACAAAATCTGCAATCAACATAGCTCCGATGCTATTACAGGTATCTTGAATTTTGATTGCACCAAATAAACTGCTACCAAGGAATTTCTTTACCAATTCTTCAATTCGGGTTTGAACTTTTAGAAGATCCATTATAACCAACGCCAATCAATAAAAATTATAGTAAAAAATGAAATCGTTTATCCAAAAAATAAATAACAAAGTGCAATGGAAGTAATGATTCCTACAAGATCGGCCAACAGCATGGCTCCTACTGCATAGCGAGTATTCTTTACTGATACTGCTCCGAAATAAACTGCGATCACATAAAAGGTGGTATCGGAAGAACCCTGTAAGATACAAGACAAGCGCCCTGCAAATGAATCGGGTCCAAAGGTTTTCATACTATCCACCATGATACCCCTGGCGCCGCCTCCACTAAATGGTTTGATTAAAGCGGTTGGTAGCCCATCTACAAAACGGGTATCAGCGCCAAAAAAAGTAAACATGGTTTTTATCGCCTCTATTACAAAATCAAAACTACCACTGGTTCTCAACATACTGATGGCTACCAGCATCCCAACCAAATAAGGTATGATTCTAATGGCAGTTTCAAATCCACCTTTTGCCCCTTCGACAAATGCATCAAATACGTCTATTTTTTTATACCATGCCCCGGCAATAATCAGCAGAAAAATAAACAGAATTAACCCGCTGCTTAAGGATCCTGAAAATAATTGAACTGCATCCGTATTCAATGACCGAATATATACTACTAACAAGGCGATGATCGATGAAATACCCAACACCCAGGTGATAATAACTGGTTGAAATAATTTGATCTTTTGTTTATATCCAACGATGGTCATTGCTGCGAGAGTAGCAACAAAAGTAGCCATCATGCAGGGGATGAAAATATCCATAGGATTGGCTGCCTTGGCTGCCGAGCGAAAGGCAATAATACTAACAGGAATTAAAGTAAGCCCGGATGCATGCAAACACAAAAACATAATCTGTGAATTGGAGGCAACTGATTTGTTTGGGTTGATTTCCTGTAAGCTTTCCATTGCTTTGATTCCAAAAGGAGTAGCCGCATTATCTAAACCGAGTAGATTGGCCGAAAAATTCATCAACATATGTCCCATAGCAGGATGCCCTTTAGGAATATCAGGGAATATCTTTGAAAAGAAAGGTCCAATAATTCTGGATAAAAACCTTATCCCACCCGCTTTTTCAGCAATAGATAAAAATCCCATAAACAATGCCAAAAAACCGACTAGCTTTAAACACAATGTCACCGCTGTCTGACAGGTTTCCAAAATCCCATCTGAAGTCTGTATTCGGTAGGACAGACCCTCCCCTACTTTAATTCCCCTTTCCCCATTACTAGCCTGAGTATCTACCTGTACATTATTTTTTGTGCCATCCAATGCCCCGGCAATCGATGTGCTTTTGATTTTAATGGTGTCGCCGGATTTCCCAGTGACCATATTTGAAAAGATGGCTTTATGGGATGGAGAAAAGATTGCTAAACCGCTAGCAGTGACAATTGCAATAATGATAAATGCCGACCAAATTCGACTCAGTGCCATAAGGATGATTTATGAAATAAATATTGAAAATTAAGTATTAAATACCAAAATACAGCTTTCCCTTCAATATCTACTGCCAATTCAAACACTCCCATGATCCAAATACCCAATCTTCAAATTAACCCATTACCTTTGCACACGTTTAAAAATCAAAAAAGCACTTCAAAAAATGGCATTACAAGCAGGCATCGTAGGATTACCCAACGTAGGAAAATCAACTTTATTCAATGCAGTTAGCAGTAGTGCTAAGGCACAGGCTAGCAATTACCGGTTTTGTACCATTGAACCCAACACGGGTTTGGTAAATGTACCTGATCCAAGAATGGATAAATTGGAAGAACTTGTACAACCGATTCGCACAGTTCCTACACAAATTGAAATTGTAGATATCGCAGGCCTAGTTCGTGGAGCCAGCAAAGGCGAAGGATTGGGAAATAAATTTTTAGCCAATATCCGTGAAGTGGATGCCATCATTCATGTGATCCGTTGTTTCGAGGATGAAAATATATTGAGGGAAGAAGGTGCTATCAATCCCATCAGCGATAAAGAGATTATTGAAACCGAATTACAATTGAAGGACCTTGATAGTGTAGAAAGGAAATTATCTCGCATGGAAAAAATGCTGAAGACTGGAGATGCAAAGATGAAATTGGAATACGATGTATTGCTTCAATGCAAAGAGCAATTAAATAAAGGAAAAAGTATCCTTTCCATGAATTTGGGAAAAGAAGAAAAAGCAGCTATCGCCGAAAATTTTTTACTAAGTGAAAAACCCGTTCTATATGTGGCCAACGTGGATGAAGCATCCATGCATACCGGTAATAAATATTCAGATGCATTGATAGAAGCGGTCAAAAACGAGGGCGCGCAAGTAATCATAATGACCAATGCCATTGAAGCGCAGATCGCAGAGTTTGACAACCCCGATGACAAGACTATGTTTATGGAAGAATATAAGATGACAGAACCGGCCTTAGACCGCTTGATTCACTCTACTTATAAATTACTGAACCTGTCTACTTATTTTACTGCCGGTGTACAGGAGGTAAGAGCCTGGACGATCCACCAAGGATGGAAAGCACCGCAAGCTGCTAGTGTAATTCATACCGATTTTGAAAAGGGATTTATCAAAGCGGAAGTGATTTCATACGATGATTTTATCACCTACCAATCAGAAGCCGCCTGCCGCGAAAATGGCCGTTTAAGAATTGAAGGAAAGGAATATGTAGTGCATGATGGAGATGTAATGCATTTCAGGTTTAATGTATAAGTAAGTTGCTGATTCGTTTCTCTCAAAACAAATTCAATTCAACGAATGGAGCTATCCTGCTTTATATTCATGCCCACCCCTAGTAGGTGAATTATTTATGAAAATGCTTAATTCGTTTAAATTTACCTCGGCAAATAATAAATGGGTTTCTATCTAGTTACCATTCTCCACTATCGGCTATATTCCTTTATTCAAGTAACTAATAAGTTGGGGCTGACTCAATTTGTTAATTTTGATTAGGTTTCAGAGCAATTATATAACTTTAGCAATTATTACTAAATCCTTTTACTTAAACTAATTTCCACACCATCATGATTCGCGCCATTGCTTGCTTCAGGGCCCTGGTAATTTTTTCCAGCCTTTTTATTATTTTTTCTTCCTGTTCCAAACGCTCCGGTGATCCAAGGATATTGGTATTCACTAAAACAACCGGTTACCACCATGAATCTATTGTAGCGGGTACCGCTGCTATTGAAAAGTTGGGTACACAACATAGTTTTCATGTAGACACCACCTCTAATGCGGACATGTTTACAGAGGAAAGCCTTGAAAAATATGCCGCCGTAGTATTTCTAAGTACTACGGGTGATGTGTTGAACCATTACCAGGAAGCCGCATTTGAACGGTATATCCAATCAGGGGGTGGTTATATGGGTATTCATGCGGCGGCCGACTGTGAGTATGATTGGGGATGGTACGGCCGACTTGTGGGCGGATATTTCTTGAGTCATCCAGGAATCTCAGACACATTCCATAGTATTCAACCCGGTGTACTAAACATAGTTGATACGCAACATATTTCAACCAAGCATCTATCAAAACAATGGAAGCGAACAGATGAGTTTTATAGCTTTAAGCAATTGAATAAAAGTGTTAAGGTATTGATCACCATCGACGAAAAATCATACCATGGTGGCAAAAATGGTGAGTACCACCCAATGGCTTGGTACCATGAATATGATGGAGGCAGGGCATTTTATACCAATCTGGGACATACCACGGAAAGTTTTTCTGAACCCGCCTATCTTACCCATATCTTAGGAGGAATACAATATGCCATTGGAGAAAATAACAAACTGAATTATTCAAAAGCTATCACTCCTAAGCTTCCCGATGAAGCACGTTTTACCAAAACAATGCTGGTAACCGGCCATTTTTATGAACCAACAGAAATGACCATCTTACCCAATCTTGACATATTGGTAGTACAACGTAGGGGCGAGATTATGATCTATAAACACGGAGATTCTACGATCAGGCAAGCAGGATTTTTAGCTGCCTACCATAAAGCTGACAATGGAGTCAATGTAGAAGAAGGTGTACTTGGACTTAAAGCAGATCCCGATTTTAAAAACAATCATTTCGTATACATTTATTATAGCCCCGTTGATACGTCGGTTAACCGATTATCTCGTTTCAAGTTGGAAAATGATAAAATTGATATGGCATCTGAAAAAATTGTGCTGCAACTATATTCGCAGCGCCAAATTTGCTGCCACACAGGAGGATCTATTGCTTTTGATAAAGATGGTTTATTATGTGTTTCCACTGGTGATAATTCTACCCCTTTTGACGAGGCAAAACAACCTTTTGTCAACAATGGATATGCGCCATTGGATGACCGTCTGGGCCACGAACAATATGATGCCCGCCGCACTTCAGGTAATGCCAATGACCTTCGCGGTAAAATTTTACGCATCCGAGTAAAAGCGGATGGAACTTATGAGATTCCAGAAGGGAACCTATATCCAAAAGGAACGGCTGGTACTCGTCCAGAAATCTATGTTCAGGGCAATCGAAATCCTTACCGCATTTCAATTGATCAGAAAAATAATTTCCTCTATTGGGGGGAAGTGGGACCAGATGCAGGCGTTGATAGTTTTGGAGTTAGAGGCCCTAGAGGATATGATGAAATCAACCAAGCAAGGAAAGCTGGCTTCTTTGGCTGGCCCCTTTTTGTGGGCAATAATTACCCTTATTATGCTTACAATTACGGAACCGGTAAAACAGGTGATATATTTGACCCCGCAAAACCTATCAATGCTTCTCACAATAATACAGGAATACAACAATTACCACCTGCACAACCTGCCTTTATTTGGTATCCGTATGCAGATTCCAAAGATTTCCCACAGGTAGGAACCGGTGGGCGAAATGCAATGGCAGGTCCGGTTTATTACACCGACATGTTTCCCTCCGACACCAGAATGCCCGATTATTACAACAAAAAATTATTTGTGTATGATTGGATCCGCGGTTGGGTCAAAGCAGTTACCCTTTTACCCAATGGTGACTTCGACAAAATGGAGCCATTTATGGAAAATACTAAATTTAACTCCCTCATCGATATGGAGGTGGGACCAGATGGTAAATTATATCTGCTAGAATATGGCAATGGCTGGTTTAACAAAAATCCGGATGCAGGACTTTCTAGGATTGATTTTAATCCCGGTAACCTTGCACCAAAAGTAAAAGATTTTGTGGTAGACAAGACTTCGGGAAGATTGCCGCTAACCATTACGGCTACTGTAAGTGCTATTGACCCCGAAAAAGACAAAATGAATTATGTATGGGATTTGGGAAATGGAGTAAAAAAACAAACAAGCGAGCCCCGTCTACAATACACCTATGAAAAGCCAGGGGATTTCAATTTGTCTGTTGCCGTAAGTGACGACAATAATACAACCACTAGCAATCATGCTTCTCTTTACGCGGGCAATGAAGCTCCAGTAGTAAACATTAGCTTAAGCGGGAATCAAACTTTTTATTTTTTGAATAAGCCAGTAAATTATTCGGTAAGCATTACCGATAAGGATGAAAAAGATCCTATCAGTAATCTGAAGAATATTTTGATATCGGCCGACTACATTGAAGGTACAGATAAAGCGGGGGCATTGATGGGACACCAGGTGATGACAGAAGTATTGATTGGCAGAACACTCACCCAAACATTGGACTGTAAAGCTTGCCACAAACAAGAAGAAAAATCGGTAGGTCCCGCATTTGCAGAAGTTGCCAAGCGATACCTAAAAGACCCTGCTGCAGCTGAAAAACTGCAAAATAAAATAATCAAAGGAGGTGCAGGTGTATGGGGTGATGTGGCAATGCCAGCCCACCCGAATTTAAAGGAGGATGAAGCAAGGCAAATGATCGAATGGATTCAATCATTAGCTGTACCAGAACAAACCAAAAAATCGCTGCCAATCAATGGATCGGTTAATGCTACCTTGGGCAAGGAGCCAAAAGGTACAGGGAAGTTGGTTGTAAGGGCTACCTATATTGACAATGGAGCTTCCGGCATCAAACCACTACAGGGAAATGCTGCAGTGTCTTTAAGAAGCCCTACCATGAATTTTAAAGGCAAAAAAAATAACAACGGTTTTACCGAAATAAGAATTGAAAAAATGAATTTTGTATCGGTACCTGTTTCGGGTGGTTTCATTGGACAGGATGACATTGATCTTACCGGAGTAAGTTCAGCTGCTATTAAAATAGGATGGAACAAGGCTCCATTGTATGCTACCACTTTTGAAATACATTTAGATGCTCCGGATGGTAAAAAAATTGCCGAGATCATTTTAAAACCAGGTAGCAAGGGCGATATAAAATTACCCATTGGAGAAGGTACCTTATTGAAATTTGACATACCGACAGTAGATAAAAAACTTCACACGCTTTTCGTTGTTAGCAAACCCTTGAATGTTTCAGAGGTAGCTACCATTGCTTTGCAATCAATAGAATTTATTTCAAAATAAAATGGTGAATTTTGAATGGTGAATGGGCAATAATGCGCTATTCACCATTCACTATTCATTATTCACTTACCCACCCCCCCCATTGGATGAAAAAATTATTCTTATTTCTACTAAGTGCAACCTTTACTGCAAATGCTTTTTCTCAGCAACCAGTAAAAATTTCTGGAACTATTACAGATGCCTCCTCTCGAGGAATTGCTGGTGCTAGCGTTCGTTTATTAAATAGTTCCGTAGGTACTGTAACCGATCAAAAAGGATTTTTTACGCTACCCAGTGTAGATCCAGGTTCATTTACATTACAGATTTCAGCGAATGGATATGCTGACTATAGCCACTCACTTAATATTTCCAATGCTAGTATACCACTGAGCATCCAACTGCAACTTTCTCCTACAATGTTAGACCAGGTTGTAGTGACTGCCCAAAAAACTGAAGAACTTTTGCAGGAAATACCTGCAAGCATTACTGCCCTCTCTGCACGTCAAGTGGAAGAATATAGGTTATGGAATAATAAGG
>CANJAW010000145.1:0-7226 GCA_947472215.1 Chitinophagaceae bacterium | reverse complement strand
ATCACCACCATCGACCGGGAGCCCTGGAAACAGGAACTGCTTTCGCATGAAGAATTGTTTTCCAAGCTCTATGATAAACTCCCCAAAGAATTTTTCTTTCTAAGAGAATTGTTATTAAGTGCATTGTGGAGGTCGCCAGAGCATTGGGCACTGGAACCGGAACATGTATAATCAATAAAGAAAGCAAAAGGATGTAGCACTTTATTTTATTGACTGCTGCTGTATAAATCCTCTTTTAATCAGTTGACAAATATGCTCAGCCTAAAATAAATAACGCATGAATTGGTTGGTACAATTGTTTACTGAACCATCTGTAGCGCAAGCTGTCATTGTTTACTCATTGGCAATAGCCGCCGGCATAACAATTGGGAAAATAAAAATATTCGGCATCTCATTGGGTGTAACCTGGGTGCTTTTTATTGGCTTGCTATTTTCCTATATTGGCATTACCATCGATCAGCAAACAGAACATTTTGTCAAGGAATTTGGCCTGATCATTTTTGTATATGCGGTAGGTTTACAGGTAGGGCCAGGATTTTTTGCCTCCCTAAAGAAAAGCGCTCTTGGAAATAATGCATTGGCTGCATCCGTCGTTTTAATCGGCGTTGCTATTACGCTGGCATTTTTTTATTCCAGCAAGTACCATATCGCCACAATGACTGGCGTGATGAGTGGGGCTGTAACCAATACACCGGGCCTAGCTGCAGCCCAAGCTGCCGTTAAAGATTTGCACTTGAACGGGGTTGATATTGCAACCATTACGCTAGCCTATGCCGTAGCCTATCCATTTGCAGTAATTGGAATTATTGTATCGCTTGTTTTATTAAAAAAAATATTAGGCGTCGATATTGAAAAAGAAAAAGAATTACATCGGAAATTAAGTTTCATTCAATCCAATCGTCCCCTCTCCCTTCATATCCGACTCGACAACCAACAACTGATTGGCCAGCCGATCAAAAAAATTTTCAACATACTCAATGAGCCGGCAATCATTTCTAGGATGTTTCACAAAGGATCTATCATCACGCCCAGCCCCGACACGATGCTTTCTGAAGGTGACGTGATGCTTTTTATTGCACCAAAAAATGTGATGGATAAAGTAAAACTATTGGTAGGGGCAGAAAGTGACATGAACCTCAAGGCCGACCAATTAAGCAGTTTAATTACTAGAAAAATTGTTGTCACAAGAAAAGAAATTACCCATAAGCGGCTAGGCAATATTGCTGAAATACCACGCGAAAATTTAACCATTACCCGAATCAAAAGAGCCGGCATTGAAATGGTGGCCCATGGCAACCTTTTTTTGCAATTGGGCGATATCGTTACAATTGTAGGTTCGGAGGAAGGCGTAAAAAAATTTGAATCTGTTGTAGGCAACTCGCTAAAAAGATTGGATGTTCCTGATCTTGGGCCGGTATTTATCGGTATTTTTTTAGGAGTAATAGTAGGAAGTATCCCATTTTACATCCCTACCATTCCTTCTGCAATTAAAATTGGTATGGCAGGTGGACCACTGATTGTTGCCCTTATACTAAGCCGCTTTGGCAATCATATCTATCTTAATAATTACACTACCCATAGCGCCAATTTAATCCTCCGAGAAATAGGCATCGCCTTGTTCCTCGCTAGTGTAGGAATTAGCAGCGGTCACAACCTTTCTGCTGCCTTTAATGATGGAACTGGCTTCCGGTGGATGATAATGGGTATTACGATTACCATGGTGCCCTTGCTAATCGTGGGATTGGCAGCAAAAAAAATTTTCAGGAAAACCTATTTTGAAATTTGCGGTCTGCTTGCCGGTTCATGTACTGATCCTCCTGCATTGGCATTTTCCCTAAAAATGGCGGGCAACGATATTCCTTCAGCAACCTATGCAACAGTTTATCCCCTCACGATGATACTGAGAATTTTGGCGGCACAGTTGTTGATTTTATTTTTTACCTAAACGAAAATTACCATCGCCCAAACAGCATGGTCATTAGCAAAGTATTAATCCTTTCATTAACACCGGTTTTCAATAAATGAAATTCATCAAAGAAAAATATTACGTTATTTTTTATTTGGCATTGCTTACCATTTTATTTCAAATGGCTGCACCTGCACAAACTGTCTCCAAACAAATCAATAAACAGTATCAAAGCTGGTGGAGCATCAATAATACGATTCGGCTATCTAAAAACTGGGGAGTGATTTGCGATTTGCACTTAAAAAGAAATCATTTTTTAGCGGACCCTGGTTTCTACTTTGGCAGATGGGGTGTCAACTATTGGCTAAAGGAAAATATAACTGCCACCCTGGGCTTCGCCGAAATGTGGGTAGCGCCCTCCGTGGAAGGCTGGAAGCAGTTCGCCCAGGAACACCGCATTTACCAGCAATTTCAACTGAGTTCCAACATTGGGGAAATCAAAATTTTGCAACGGATAAGAAACGAGCAGCGCTGGCAGCAAAAAATGGTAAATGATCAATTTATTCATCAGTATAAATTTACTAACAGGGTCCGTTATTTAGTAAGTGCCAATATTCCATTTTGGAAAAACACTCATTACCCCTCCCTCCTTATTTCAGATGAGCTAATGATTCAATGTGGAAAAGAAATTGTGCTCAATACATTTGATCAAAACAGGATTTTTTTTGGTATCAAACAAACCCTCAGCAAATCCCTTTCGATGGATGCAGGCTATATGATGATCGTTCAGCAAAAATCCTCAGGATACCAATACGACAAGAACCATACCTTACGCTGCTTTTTTTATTTCACTCCAAATTGGTATCGACCTGCCAACTGAGGCTGATCCACTGTATAAAATCACATTTATTTTAATTATTTAAAAAAAAATGATAGCTTCAATTTTCAACACGGCCTTTTTTTTAAAAGGCCGGTCTAATTTCATGGGATTGCTGATTACATTCTCTTCAGAAATGAAGCGTTCAATAACTTAAAGCTTCCTTCTTAAATAATTAAACACAAAAAACGATTTTAAATCTTTCTTATGATGTATCCTCCAAATCAGTTAAGAACTGTAGTAAAAACAATTCACCTGCTTCTAGCATTGTTTTGCTGTCAATTGCTTTCGGCACAAATCAAAATTAACCTCAACTCCTTACAAGATTTTGATAATGCAGGGGCCAACTGGCATATTGCCGGTGATGTTCAAGCAGATATTAATAAAAGTCATTCGCTTCATTTTACTCCGGGAGTAGGCGTATTGGTAAACCTTCCAGATTCAAGTGCCCGCAAGGACTTGTTTACCAATTTCAAACATGGAGATGTGGATATTGAACTCGATTGCCTGATGGCCAAGGAGTCCAACTCTGGCATTTATCTTCAGGGCAGGTATGAACTCCAATTGCTGGACAGTTGGGGAGTTTTGAACCCCCGCTCTTCAGATATGGGAGGCATTTACGAAAGAATTGACGGCAAAAGACCAGTGGGACAAACAGTTTTTGACGGACGTGCTCCCAGACAAAATGCATCCAAGGCACCCGGCTTATGGCAGCATTTTAAAATCTCCTTTCAAGCCCCCCGTTTTGTAAATGGCATCAAAACCAAGAATGCTAAAATAGTAAGGGTTGAATTGAATGGTGTACTGATTCAAGAAAACATTGAACTCTCCGGCCCCACTGCAGGTGCTATTTCCAAAAAAGAAGTGGCAGAGGATGCGCTGCGCATACAAGGTGATCATGGACAGGTAGCATTTAGAAATATTGTGATTACAGATTTCAATCATCCAAAGCCAACTTTATCGGGGCTTAGTTTTAGTGCCTATAAAGGAAAGTTCGAAAATGAACCTACTCTGGCAACTTTGAAACCTTTTCTACAAAAGAGTGCTCCTCTCCTAACTGTTAATTTGGAAGGAATACCCAAAAATAATTATCTACTGCGTTATACAGGTACACTTACTATCCATGAAACTGGAGAATATAACTTTGACCTTAACGCTAAAGGAGGCCCCGTTTCAATTAGCATTAACCATTCCTTCCTTTACCCTTACGAAAGAAAAAATGGTAATGCCACCATTCATTTACAAAAAGGTGAACTCCCTTTCGAGTTGATTTTTTCAAAATATTTTGCTTCTGAATCCCCCTCATTGATCCTTAGGATGAATGGACTTGGAATTAGAGATTTTGTAATCAGTGATCCCAGTTCAGTAGCAAATAGTCCTCAAGGAGATCCTGTACTGATAGATGCGAAGGAAAATATAGTATTGCGGAGTTTTATAGACCTACCGGTGGGGAAAAGAGTGGTACATGCTGTCAATGTAGGTAGTCCCGAAAAAATTCATTACACTTTTGATATGGACAATGGAATGGTTGTACAAGCTTGGAGGGGCGATTTTTTGGATGCTACTCCTATGTGGATAGGCAGAGGCGATGGGTCGTCGAAACCACTGGGTGCTGTTCAGTATTTTGGAGCTCCTTCCTTTGCACTTAACCAGCTAGCCAATACAAATACGGCTTGGAATTCAGATACCGCTGGTACTGGGTTTCAGCCCAAAGGGTATGTGCTGGACGAAACCAACAGACCTTCCTTTACCTACAAAATGTATGGATCAACCGTAACCGATATAACCAGGGTACTGGAAAATAGACAGGGGATTCAGCGTGCCATACAACTCAAAAATAGCGTTGCCAACCTTTATGTTCACTTGGCAACTGCAACCAAAATTGAAGAACTATCAACCGGGTTTTACCTCATAGACGATCATGCTTATTATATTAAAATTGACGATGCAGGTAACGCAAAACCACTGATACGGGAACAGAAGGGGCAAAAAGAACTGCTCGTTCCTATTCAATCTTCACTCACCTATTCTATTCTTTTTTAAATTACCCATTTTTATGAAATCATATCCATTCAATATTTCAACGATGCTTGCTAAATATTTCCTAGTTACTTTGGCAGCAGTTTTTTATATGCAAGCGCATGTTATTGCACAAGAATCAGCCAAGGAAGAAGATTTTTTCAAGATCAATAAATTACGAGCTCCTGAAGGGACCATAATGGAAGTTGGCGGCCTTTGCACCATGCCAGATGGTAATCTTGCTATAAGTACCCGACGGGGGGATGTTTTTATTGTTGAAAACCCCACTAGCACGAAGCCTTTTTTCAGAAAATTTGCTTCCGGCTTACACGAAGCACTAGGAGTTGCTTACAAAAACGGATCGCTTTATGTTGCCCAACGCGGTGAACTTACCAGGCTTTACGACTCCAATATGGACGGCAAAGCAGATATATATGAAACCATTTATTCTTGGCCGCTTTCTGGTAATTACCATGAGTACAGTTATGGCCCTAAAATAGCGGCCGATGGGTCTTTCTATGTAACCCTTAACCTTGCTTTTGGAGACGCTTGGTGGTCAGGAAGCAGCTTTGTTCCTTGGAGAGGATGGGCGCTTCATATTTTTGAGGATGGAAAGATGGAACCCTGGGCAACCGGACTTCGCTCCCCCTGCGGTATCAGCATGATCGATGACCAATTGTTTTACACCGATAACCAAGGCGACTGGGTTGGATCAGGCAGTATTATGCCCATCAAAAAGGGTGCTTTTTTAGGCAATCCGGGTGGTTTGGTATGGACCAATTTGCCCAACTCTCCTTTACAACTTACGCAACAAGATATCTTTAGCAAAATAAATCCACGGATCGAATTTGATACGAAAGGCAAACGGGAAAAACCAGAAAATGTTGAAAATGAAAAATTTAAAACATTGTTTGAAATAAAAAAAGATGTTCCGCAATTACAGTTACCCGCCGTTTGGTTGCCCCATGGAATTTTGGGAGTTTCCAATTCGGAGATTGTGAAAATACCCAAAGGTGTTTTTGGTCCATTTGAAGAACAATTATTGGTTGGTGACCAGGGGGAAAGTAAAATTTCTCGAGTCTTCATGGAAACAGTAAAGGGTGAATTACAAGGATGCGCTTGGGATTTCAGAAGTGGTTTTCAATCAGGCGTTTTACGGATGAGTTGGGCCAATGATGGCACTCTGTTTGTGGGCGAAACCAATCGTGGATGGGGTTCTGCAGGCGATGCCAGAGAAGGCTTACAACGCCTTTCTTGGAATACGCTCCTGCCATTTGAAATGAAAACCGTAAAAGCAATGCCCGACGGTTTTGAAATAGAATTTACCAAACCGGTGGATAAGAAAAAAGCAGCTAACCTTTCGGCCTATGCGGTAGAAAGTTTCATTTATAAATACCAGCCTGTTTATGGAAGTCCTACACAAAATATTCAGAAATGCCCAGTAAAGGGGGTGAAAGTTTCAGAAGATGGCTTGACGGTGCGCATTGTCGTAGGAGGCCTTCGTAAATATTACATTCATAAAATAACCTTGGATGGAATTCGCGAACAAGAGAACTCCTTTTCATTGGTTCATCCTACCGGTTATTATACACTCAATAATATTCCAGATGGCGCTTCCTTATCAATGAAGGAGGTAAGTACCACAAATACGGCAAAGGAGGTAGCCATCACTGCCAAGCCTACTAAGGGCAAATTAACCTATGAAGACATTCAACCCTTGCTAATCAAAAATACTTGTGTGGCCTGCCACAATCCCGAAAAAAGGCAGGTGGGTCCGGGATTCATTGATGTTGCAAAAAGAAATTACTCTGTTGAGAAAATAATGCAGCTGATAAAAAATCCACAGCCTAAAAACTGGCCCGATTATTCAACACCAATGGCACCCATGACACAGGTTTCTGCATCGGATGCACGAAAAATTGCTACCTGGATTAATTCACTTGACGATAATAAATAAAAAAATGAAAATAGCCAACCTGTTTTTCTGCCTTACGTTTGTGTTGTTTGCTGCACTGCAATACAATGACCCAGATCCCTATTTATGGATACCCATTTATCTATTTGCTGCCTTCCTCTGCTGGAAAGCATCGAAAGGGGCTTTTCATCCAATTGCAACGCTGGTAGGTATTGTCTTTTTTACTGGTTATGCTATCTATAAAATTTTTGACCCCAATGGTTTGCTAGATTGGATGAATCTGCACCATGCTGAAAATATTGCCGAAACGATGAAAGCTGAAAAACCTTGGGTGGAGGAAAGTAGGGAGTTTTTTGGGCTACTCATTATTATCACCGTGCTTTCAATCAATTATTTCCAATCAAGGAAGAAAATCAAAACAGAAAAACTTCCTTAACAATGAGGGCTATCAATTTTATCTTTCACCGGAATACGGGTACAAAAAAAGGAGCCAACGAATTGGCTCCTTT
>CANJAW010000144.1:0-7249 GCA_947472215.1 Chitinophagaceae bacterium | reverse complement strand
TAAAAAAGTGAATTTGACCCTGGATTTCCAGTTGGATATTGATGGCATTCTTGCTGCCGTAGATGAATATACGAAGTTGTTATTTATCTGTTCCCCCAATAATCCTACCGGAAATAATATGAATAGAAACGATATTGAATTTTTGCTCAATAATTTTCCTGGAATTGTGGTGATAGATGAAGCATACATCAATTATTCAAATCAAAAGTCATTTATACAGGAACTAACAGAATATCCTAACTTGATTGTAATGCAAACCTTATCCAAAGCCTGGGGACTTGCTGCTTTGCGGATTGGCTTATGTTACACCTCACTTGATATAATTGGGCTGTTCAATAAAGTAAAACCTCCTTACAATATCAACGAAGCTTCGCAGGAATTGTCAATAGAAGCCTTGCAACATACTGAGCAAGTTAATAATTGGATCAAAGAACTAGTCATCGAAAGGGCATCCCTTATCAATGAATTATTGAAATTGCCATTTGTTGAAAAAATATTTCACAGTGATTCCAATTTTATTTTAATGAAAGTAAAAGATGCCAATACCTTGTATCACTACCTTGCCGAAAACGAAATAGTGGTTCGCAATAGAAGTAAGGATGTTTTATGCGATAATTGTTTGCGGATAACCATTGGTACTCCTGAAGAAAATATTCAATTATTAAAAATGTTCAACTTGTATGAATAATAATAGCCAATCCAATAGTCAGCCTTTATCTGATGCTAACCCAACTGTCAAAGGACGTAAAATACTGTTCATTGATCGGGATGGAGTGTTGATAAAGGAGGCACCTCCAACCTATCAGCTTGATTCATTTGATAAGTTGGAATTTTACCCCAATGTATTTAAATATTTACGTAAGATAGCTACCGAATTGAATTTTGAATTGGTAATGGTTACTAACCAAGATGGGTTAGGAACTTCTAGCTTTCCTGAAAATACATTTTGGCCACTTCATAATCTGGTAATTAAGAGTTTAGCAAATGAGGGGATTATTTTTTCTGATGTTTTTATCGACAAAACTTATCCTGAGCAAAATGCTCCTACCCGTAAACCGGGGACTGCTATGCTGACGAAATATATCAATAATCCGGATTACGACCTTGCTCATTCTTTTGTAATTGGTGATCGAATTACCGATATGCAATTAGCTAAAAATATGGGTGCTAGCGGTTTTTGGTTAAATACGGATGCAAGTTTGGGTGCTGCAGAAATCAATAGCACCATTGACGAGTTGCGAAAAGAAGTGATTGTGTTAGAATCACCCAATTGGAAAGATATTTATGAATATTTGAAAATGCCCCAGAGAAAAGTGCAGCATGATCGAATCACCAATGAAACCAATATTAAGGTTACCATTAATTTGGACGGTACAGGTATTGCTAACAATAATACAGGACTTCCTTTTTTTGATCATATGCTCGATCAGTTGGCAAGGCATGGTAATATTGATTTGGCCATTGAGTGTAAGGGAGACCTGCAGATTGATGAGCACCATAGTATTGAAGATACAGGGTTGGCCTTGGGAGAGGCTATCGCTAAAGCATTAGGAGATAAGAGAGGGATTGAACGTTATGGTTTTTTATTACCAATGGATGATTGTCTGGCACAGGTGGCCATTGATTTTGGTGGACGAAATTGGATTGTATGGGAAGCTGAATTTAAAAGGGAGAAGATAGGTGAAATGCCAACTGAAATGTTTTTTCATTTTTTCAAATCTTTCAGCGATGCTTCAAAGTGCAATCTTAATATTAAAGCGGAAGGAGAAAATGAGCATCATAAAATAGAATCTATTTTTAAGGCTTTTGCAAAAGCAATCAAAATGGCGGTAAAAAAGGACATCAATAATGATGCTTTACCGAGTACCAAGGGAGTGCTTTAGTTCACTAATGTGTTTTATTTTGAATGTTTATAAATATAGTAGTAGATACAATCTGATAAAATGGTAGCCATCATAAAATACAATGCAGGTAATGTACAAAGTGTTCAATATGCATTGCAGCGCATAGGGGTTGAGTCTATTGTAACAGATGATGAAGCTGCTATTCAGGCTGCTGACAAGGTTATTTTTCCTGGGGTGGGACATGCTAACTCTGCTATGCAATATTTGCGAGAACGGCAATTGGATCATTTGATTATTTCTTTGAAGCAACCTGTTCTTGGCATTTGTCTTGGGCTTCAGTTGATGTGCAAACATTCTGAAGAAGGTAATACGGATTGTTTGGGGATATTCGATGAGCAGGTTAAATTCTTCCCAACTTCACAAACTGCCGATCAAAAAATACCACAGATAGGATGGAATAATATATATGCTTATCATTCTCGTTTATTTACCGGTATTAGTGATAATGAATTTGTATATACGGTTCATAGTTATTATGCTGCATTGGGTGTTTCAACAGTTGCCACTACGGATTATATTATTCCTTATAGTGCGGCACTTCAAAAAGGAAATTTTTATGCAGTGCAGTTTCATCCTGAAAAATCAGGAAAGGTGGGTGAATTAATTTTAAAAAACTTTATCAATATTTCATGATTATTATTCCAGCTATAGATATCATTCAAGGCAAATGTGTTCGCCTTACTAAAGGGGATTATGCTCAACAGATTGTTTACAATGACAATCCGGTGGAAGTAGCCAAACAGTTTGAAGCTGCGGGAATTAAAAGATTGCATATCGTAGACCTAGATGGTGCGAAGGCGGGAAGTATTGTTAATTTGAAAGTGCTGGAAAATGTAGCAGCAGCAACCGATTTAGTAATTGATTTTGGTGGAGGAGTTAAAACTATACAAGATGTTAGTAATATTTTCAATGCAGGCGCTGCAATGGTTACCATCGGCAGTCTTGCGGTTAAGCAACCTGCTTTACTTGAAGAGTGGCTAATGGAATTTGGTACAGAACAGTTTTTAATAGGTGCAGATGTTTTGGATGGTAAAATTAAAATCAGTGGATGGCTCGAAGATGGAGGGATTAATATTTTTGATTTTATAGGTAAAATGTTAAGTCTGGGGGTTACTAATATTTTTTGTACTGATATTGCTAAAGATGGAGTGATGGAAGGCCCTTCGGTTGACTTGTATAAAACTATATTAGACCAGCATCCTGAAATTAAATTAATTGCCAGTGGTGGAGTGAGCAAAATTGATGATATACTTGTTTTGGATGCACTGGGTTGTACTGGAGCAATCGTAGGAAAAGCAATTTACGAAGGAAAAGTTCCTTTAAATCCGCTGAAGGATATAGCTGAATCGTACATTTATTTTAATTGATATTGCAAAGTATCCAAATCTATGAGTGGAATAACTATTAAGGAGATCAATAGCGAACCGTTGCAAAATCCTATTTCGGTTAGGGGAGGCCGTGGCTTGGCCAAAAGAATCATACCCTGCTTGGATATAAAAGATGGCAGAACTGTAAAGGGCATTAATTTTGAATCTATTCGGGATGCAGGAGATCCTGTAGAATTGGCAATTTTGTATTCTGAAAATGGGGCAGATGAGCTGGTTTTTTTAGATATTACGGCTACTATTGAAAAGAGAAAAACTTTAGTAGAACTGGTGAAACGTATTGCAGCCAACATTAATATTCCTTTTACCGTTGGCGGAGGGATCAGTTCTGTGGAAGATGTTGCTATATTGTTACAAAATGGAGCGGATAAAGTGTCGGTGAATACGGCTGCTTTTAAAAATCCTTCCTTGTTACAACAATTAAGTAGCGAATTTGGAAGTCAATGTGTTGTTTTGGCCATTGATACAAAAAAAGAGGCGGATGGCGAATGGTATGTATACTTAAATGGTGGAAGAACAAAAACTGATATCAAAACCACCCAATGGGCAACAGAAGCAGTGTCGTTGGGTGCTGGGGAGATATTACTTACCTCTATGAACAATGATGGCACTAAAAACGGCTTTGCGTTGGATATAACTTCAGTACTTTCCGGCTCTTTGCCAGTGCCTGTGATTGCTTCGGGCGGTGCAGGTAGTATGGAACATTTTAAGGAAGTGTTTGAAACAGGAAAGGCAGATGCAGCTTTGGCAGCAAGTATTTTTCATTACAAGGAAATAGAAATACTTGCTTTGAAAAAATATTTATCATTACATAATATCAGGGTACGGTTGTAAAGTCTGCTCTTTAATTTAATATTTTTTATACTTAATCATTCACAAAAGAAAATATACTCCGAGATGAAAGTTGAATTTAGTAAATATGCCGATGGTCTTGTTCCTGCAGTTATACAAGATGATATCACAGGAAAAGTGTTGATGCTCGGGTTTATGAATGAAGCAGCCCTAGCTAAGACACAGGAATTGAAAAAAGTAACTTTTTTTAGTAGAAGTAAGAATAGGTTATGGACCAAAGGAGAGGAGAGTGGTAATTTTCTATTATTAAAATCAATCGAATCCGACTGTGACAATGATAGCTTGTTGATTAAGGTAGATCCTGTAGGTCCAGTTTGTCATAAGGGAACGGATACTTGCTGGAGTGAAAAAAACTCGCATTCAAATTTTTTGTTTCAGTTGGAGGCAATCATTGCCGATAGAAAAAATAATCCTTCAGAAAAATCATATACCAGTTCACTTTTTGAAAAGGGAATTAATAAAATAGCTCAAAAAGTAGGGGAAGAGGCAGTTGAATTGGTGATTGAGGCAAAAGATAATGATGCCAATTTGTTTAAAAATGAAGCGGCAGATTTGTTATTTCATTATTTGATCTTATTGCAGGCCAAGGGCCATACATTGAGTGAGATTCAGGATATTTTAATCAGCAGACATCAAAAATAATTGGCAAAAAAAAACACCCGTTGAGTAGGTGTTTTTTTTGAAAGAAAGTGTAGTAAATCTTTGTAATCTACCATATGTTTACCCTTACACTATCCACTCGATAGATTTTATCTTTCTGCTGAATACCAAATGCGCTATAAAATTCTTTAACATTAACAAAGGGGCCATTCACCCTGTATTTTGCGGGGGAATGAACATCGGTCATTAATTGGTTTTTCAATGATTGTTCGGTGGGATAGCCCATCCACCCCAATGCATAACCTAAAAAATACCGTTGTATTGGACTTAAACCAGCTATTGATTTATTGGCTTTAAATTGCTCCGTTTTTTTAAATGCATCCAAACCAATCAGAATTCCTCCAAGGTCAGCTATATTTTCACCAAGGGTAGCCTTTCCATTGATATGACTGCCAGCCAAGGGTTCAAAGGAATTGAATTGGTTAACCATTACTGTTGCTCGTTTATTGAATTCTAACGCATCCTTTGTTGTCCACCAGCTTTGTAGGTTTCCCTTCTCATCATATTGTCGACCTTCATCATCAAACCCATGGGTGATTTCATGACCGATTGTACTTGCCCCTCCATATCCATAAACGGTAGCATCATCTAGCTCCTCATCTTTGTAGCCAGGTACAGTAAAAATGCCGGCAGGCAAAACGATCTCATTGTTACTTGGATTATAATAGGCATTGTAAGTTTGAGGGGTCATGTCCCATTCATCCCGATCAACCGGTTTGCCTAGTTTATTCATTTCGTAGTGGTGCCACCATTTACTTGTGTTCACTGTATTTTGGAAGTAACTTTCCTTTACAATCTCCATGGATGAAAAATCTTTCCATTTATTGGGGTAGCCAACTTTCTTTTTTACGGCGGCCAGTTTCACCAAAGCTTTTTTCTTGGTAGTATCGCTCATCCAAGTTAGTTTTTTAATTCTTTCGCTATAGGCTAGTTTTACGGCTTCTACCATGTTTTCGTAGCGTTTTTTTGCAATTTCATTGAAAAACTCCTTAACATATAGTTGACCAAGTACCTCACCCATCGCATTCTCCTCTGCTCGTATAACCCTTTTCCATCTAGGTTTGCGTTCCTTTGCACCTGAGAATAATTTACTGAATTCAAATGCTTCTTTTCCAAATTTATCTGGTAATGCTTCTGAAAACTTTTTGGTCAGCCGATAGCGCATCATACTTTTCCAGGTTTCTACTGGGGTGCTTTTTAATAATTTATCAACTGTCTGATAATATTCAGGTTGACCAACAATCACCGAATCTGTTATGCCAATTCCATTTTCCTGCAAATAGTTATCCCAATTAACCGAAGGACAGAGATTGGAAAGATTGGTAAATGTCATTTTATTATAATTGGCATAAGGGTCCCTGAGGTCCTCCATTTTCCGGTGAACCTTGGCTAGGCTTGTTTCAAGTGAAAGTATATCTGTTGCTGCTTTTGATGCTTTTGAGCTGTCATCGCCAATCATCAAAAGTGTATGGGTGATGTTTTTTAAATAAGCAGTACGAATGCGAATGGTAGAGGAATCATTTTTAAAATAGTACTCCCTTTCTGGTAAGCCAATTCCTGTTTGCCATAGTTGGAGTGAAATAAGATCACTTTTTTTAGCATCTTGAGTAACGCTAAAGTTGATAGGCCCTTTTACACCTATTTGGTCCAATTCAGCAAAAACAGAGAGAAGTGATTTTGTATCGTTGATGGATGCAATTTTATGTAAGTAGGTATTGAGTGGTGTTGTTCCATCGGCTTCAATTTTCAGGGTATCCATTGCCGCTAGCCAAAAATTACCAATTTTTTGAGATGCCGTTCCCTTTGCTGCATTTTCTTTAGCTGCACTTTCACTAATCTCTCTTAATCTCCTTGTATTTTCTTCTACAACAAGATTGCCAATTCCCCATTGGCTTTCTTCTGCTGGAATTGGATTTTTCTTAATCCATCCACCATTAGCATACATAAAAATATCCTCCCCTGGATGAATGGTTGTGTCTAAATTTGCAGCAAGCACATCCGGTTTTACAGGGGTTATGTTGCTGTTGCAAGCACCCAATAGGTAGGCTACTATTAGTAGCGGAGTATATCTTTTCATGTTTATCGGTATTTTTTTACTATTAAATAGGATTGGTATTTATTTTCTGAAATTTTGCAAAGTGCCCAAATGTACCATCGGCAATTTATTTGTGATAATTTAATTTTAAAAGTAAGCAATGATCATAATAGTTGACATTTTTAATTTGCTAGTTATATTCATTATAAACATTATATCTAAGCCGTTAAATTCAATTTGTCTAGTATAACAATGTATGGGTGGTAGTAATTCCCTTAATTTTACTGCTTATTGTATAAATATGACTCCGGAAAGAGATGAGCGGCTTACTGCTGTTTTAAATAAGCGTCAACCTGATATCACAGTGGTATTGGAAAATGTATTTGATCCTCATAATATATCTGCGGTTATGC
>CANJAW010000143.1:0-7252 GCA_947472215.1 Chitinophagaceae bacterium | reverse complement strand
TTTTTTATTGAAATAGGTATACTATCATTTACTTCTTGATATACCGTTTTGCCATTGGTTACTTCTACCAATTTAGCACTGCTATTATCTTTTGAATTGTATTTTTTTTGCTGCATTGAAAGCGTTCCACTAGAAACAAAAGAAACTGTATTTTCAACATTATTCAGTTGAATTTTTGCAGGCTTTGTTGCATCCATTTCTGCACTAATACGCCAATGACCAATAGAAATCTCACCTTGATTCTGACTACTGATTACTTGCTCGAATTGCCCATCTGGCTTCACTTGAATGATAGCTAGGTAACGCATTTTTGCTTTTTTTTGTAGAGACTCCCCTTTAAAATGCCATTGATTGACATAATTTAAGGTATCGCCTTCTTCACTAATTTTATTGGTCCAATTATTTACAGGAACAGAGAATTGGTCGGTTACTTTAAAATTGATTGGGCTTGATGCAAACAAGGAAACTTGTGCTTTGGCTACCTCATTTTGAGCGGAGATTGTTTTTTTTATCGAATCTATTATCAAACTTTTATCGTTGTGTAATAACCAGCTCCACTGCGCTGCATGGTCAGCTTCTAATTCATCATAAATAATAATAATGGAAGGGCGAAGCATGATATAGTGTCTTTTATACAACTGCATTCCATTGTCTACTTTTTCTCCTTCTACCATTCCTGCATAAGCATTTGATGCATCACCCACTGCATATGAAATTAGTTCACCGTGAAGGAATCGAGGTATGAATCCATAAGAACCATCACTAAAAGGCTGGCCATTCCCGTCTATTAACATACCATTATGTCCTTGCGTATGCTTATGCCAAGCTAGAAAATGAGGATCCCCCATTGCTGGACGATATCCGGAATTGTAAAAAAGCCTTTTGCCTCCAAAGGCAATATTGAAAGTATTTTGATCTGCGTGTGTATGTGACAATGAGCCAAACGGACTACTTCGCAAGGATAACATCAAATCGGTTTTGGCATTTTGTATGGATGTATGCATATATGCAACACCTATTTCAGGAAAGACCGCCGCCTCAGGAAATTTTAAATGCTTTGTAATAACTGGCAATTTCAATTGCAAACCTTTCTGCAACCTGAACCACCTAAATTCAGCATCTTCAGAAATGTCTTTCCCTAAACTATTGGTAATGGTTTTTGAATACCATGCAGCATAAGGATCTTTAAACAAACGAGCCATAGCATCTGTATATCCAGCATAATTGATAGTAGGTGCGGCGAATTTATCACCATCATTACATAAGCCATCTGCTATGGAATTTGGCGGGAATGAATAGGTTAACCAACGCGGATTATTTGTAAACCAGGGAGAACCCATGAAATCAACACCTGTTAAGCTATTAAAAATATAGGAAATGTCAATCAAGGAAAGTGTATTCATTCCAAAATAAGAAGTACCATTAAACCATGCCCCATCTTCTTCTGCCATTTTAGGTGATTGCGCAATCCAAAGTTCATAAATATATTCCAACCATTTTTTTGCTTCAGGCACTTCATTTTGTAAAGCCAATGATGTTTGCAAAAGGTTATGCATAATATGCTGCCAAACATGCATCGATGAAGAACGACTCTCCACTTGACCTATCCACAAAGCATAAAATTTCTTCGCCCTAGCAGTTGATTGTTGGATAATTTTTTTTCTATCGGAAGGACTCAATAAATCCCAAAAAGTATCAACTCCAATTGCTAGTGATGACATAATACTTCCATCGCCAAAATTACTTGTACTAGAAGGACCATTAGGATCCCAGGTGGAAATAGCTAACATCCAATCCCTTGCAGTGCTAAAATAAATAGTATCGCCAGTTAGTACATATGCTTGAGATAGGGCAAGGATTACATTCTGTATATCTCGTCCAGCAAATTTTCCAGCTATTACGGCAATTTTGTCATTCTCTAAATCATCTTTTCCGGTAAAGCTGGGAAGAGTTATTGATTCTTTGGGAGCAGGTTTGTTCAAATAACCATTTGCTTCCTTAATAATCAATGCTGTTTCTTTATATCCTGCAGAACTCGTTCTAAACGAAAGTTGATTTTGACTCTCCACCAATACCCTTGGATGTGTAAGAGAAATCCCCTCAAATAATTTCTGAATAGTTGGTGTTTGAAATTTTCTAGTAGTTTCAGTAATTAAAAATGAATCTATTTCATTCCAAGCGCCATCATTTGATTTATATTGCCAATACCATTTACCTGGCTCAAGTTGTTTATGAGGATTAAAAATAGCAAAAGGTATCCCTGTTTTTTCTATCAATTGACTACTGAAATCATTTGACATGGATAACCGTACACTATACGTAGCTTTCTTTTTTGAAGGCCATTGAAAACTTGGCGAATTAAATAGTGCCGTTTCTCCCCTTGATGGCGTTGTATAAACCCGCATCTTTGGATAAGGGGCATCAAATATAGATTTACTCTTCTGCAACTTTTGCGAACTGATGGTTCCAATCAATAGAAAAGCAGTTACAGCAAAAGCAATTAATTTTTTCTTCATATTTCCTTCTATATTAATTTCGCTTGTTATTAATTTCCCATTCTTGATATTGTTTCTTTAATTCTAAAACAATTGCTGGATATTTTGAAGCGAGATTGTTTTTTTCTCCTGGATCATTCTCTAGGTCAACTAAAAACAAACTATCGTTATCTGTTAGTTCTCCTTTATTACTGGTGTCTACAGGATTTCCTAATAATTTCCATTTACCTTTTCTAGCAACCCACATTTTTTTAAAACCCCAGCAGTATCCATCTACATGTGCGGTAGCAGAAATTGGATTTTTAATAACGGGCAGTAAACTCTTTCCATCAAAATTATTGTTGTCTACTTTTATATTGCACAATTCAGCAAGCGTAGGGAACCAATCTGTATTTACAGAAAACTGATCGCGCACTTGATTGGATGGAATTTTTCCTGGCCAACTAATCATGGAAGGCACACGAATACCTCCTTCAAACAAACAAGCTTTTGCACCCCGATAGATGCCTGCACTCCCACCGCCAAAATGGGCTCGTTCTTCGGTAGAATATCCATTGTCTGATTGAAAAATAATAATGGTGTTTTCTGAAAGCCCTAAATCCTTTACTTTTTTTAACAACAAACCAACTTTATCATCTAAAGTAGATACAAAAGCAGCGTATAAATCTCTAGGATAAGTAACGCCTTTGTCTCTATAATACTGTAACCATTTTGGGTCACCTTGGTAGGGATAATGGGGCATATTAATGGCAAAATATAAGAAGAAAGGATTTTGCTTATTCTTCTCCATAAATTGCCCAGCTTCTTTTAGCATCAAATCTGGAAAATACTGGCCAGGATAAAACACTTCTTTTCCATTACGATACAAATCGTGTTTATTAGGGCCTGCCCAATAAAAAAAATGGGAATAATTATCAATACAACCTACCATGTGACCAAAAGAATAATCAAAACCTTGTGCATTGGGACTCATTGCTGGTTTATACCCTAAATGCCATTTTCCTATATGGGCCGTATGATAACCTGCTCCTTTAAACATTTCGGCCATGGTAAATCGATCGCCTGGCATTCCAACTGCATCATTGGCTTCAGAAGCATTTCCCGTCAAACCAGCACGCTGTGGTGTAAGACCTGTAAGCAAAGATGCCCGAGATGGCGAACAAACAGGAGAAGCATAAAACTGCGTAAACATGGTGCCACTTTTTGCGAGCTGATCAATATTGGGTGTTACTAAATCTTTCGATCCATAACAATTTAAATCAACAGCACCTTGATCATCGGAATAAATGATAATTACATTAGGTTTTTTTTGTGCTTGCAAAAAAGATGCACTCAATAAAAAAATGGCCAATAGTATTTTTTTAGAAAACTGTTTCAACTTCATAGTGATTTTTTTTTCTATTTGATCAAGTTGTTAATATAGGGATCCTTATTTTTTATCGCCCATTCCATTAATTCTTTTCTACATTGTTGTAAGGCAGTTTGAAATTTTGGGTCATTAGCCAAATTCACTAACTCATACGGGTCATTTTTAATATCGTACAAAGTTTCTCTTTGCATTCCTTCATTGTAGATCCAATATTTGAATTGTTGGTTTCTAATCATACGGCCTTCAGGCATCGGTATTTTTCCATTTACAGCAGCTCCTTGCACCAAATGGTCTGATACAACTACATAGTTCCGATTGATAGTTGTAGCAGAACCTGTCAAAATATTCTTCAAACCAATACCACGGGTTTTAATAGGCAATGGTATTCCAGCAAACTCGCATAAGCTAGGTAATAAATCTGTTCCTGTTTGAATTAGTACATTTGATTTAGCGGGCTTAAGTCCGTTATAATTAAAAATGAAAGGCACTTTAGCAGCTTCTTCATAAAACACTGTTTTCTGGTTCCAGTGGTGCGCACCTTGACAATCGCCATGGTCAGCTGTAAAAACAATTAAGGTATTTTTATCTTGTCCTGTAGCACGCAATGCGTCTAATACTTTTCCAATTTCAGCATCTACTTTTTCAATAAGTCTATAATAAGCCCAACTATATTGACGCCACTTATCATCCGAAAAATCGCCTACAGGAAATGCATCACTTGCTTGAAAAGAAGTACGCATTAATTGCATAATATCTGTTTCATTTTTAGATGGATAGAAATTGGGCCTTAACGGAGGACATTGGTCTGCAGGAGGTGGTGCACCAATTGGTCCATCGGGTAATTTGTCGCCCCTAGCCCACTGACAAATATTGTGTGGGTTCATAAAAGACACTACTAATAAAAATGGATTGGTACGTTTTATATTTAAAAACTCAGTCGCTAAAATTGGTGATAAACTATCGTCTCCATTACCTTTTTTATTTGGAAGATAATTGAACCCATGGTTAGCTGTTTCCATTCTATTATAGGGCAAATGCCATTTTCCTACATAGCCTGTTTCATAGCCTGCATTTTTAAAAATGCTTCCTATTGTAGGAAACTCCATTGGGTCATTGATTTTTTCTTCATTAGATTGAATGCCCATTTCATGCGGATAACGGCCTGTAAATAAAGAACTACGAGAAGGAATACACAAAGGATTGGCACAATATGCATTAGTAAAACTCACCCCATTTTTTGCTAAATAATCCATATTGGGTGTCTTTAAATATTTGCTGCCCAAATTAGCACTCATCGATTCGGCCGATAACTCATCAGTCATTATAATTAGCACGTTTGGCTTTTGTTGAGCCTTCAATTGCACACAAAAAAGCAATATAAAAATTGATAAAATATTCTTAATGATTTTTTGGTGTAGCATAATATTATTTATTTAACGCTGTTTTAATACTATTAATTAAAAATTTATAGCTGCCTTTTTTTGAAGGATGTTTCATTGTAAAGCATGCTCGATAAATAGAACTTCCCCAATTACGAGCAATTTTATCGTCGATAAGTTTAATTTCTTCAATAGTAACTACAAATAATTTAGAATCATAATCAACAGATAATTTGCCCCCATCCCCAGTTGTAATAATCAATTTGCCATTTATTGAAGTATTAGGCACAGTTGCTAGCAAAATAGGGATTACAATTTCAGACGGATTTTCTTTTAATTCATAAGTCTGAGAAATAGTAATAGACTTCCCTTTCTGATGACGATATATGCTTTCCAATTTAATAACACCCACCGAATCAGGGTATGTTTTAGAAATATCTTGCGAAAACAAAACTTCATTTAAATGGTTTGAATAACTAACATTTGAAGCACTATACTTTCTTCCTTCTTCTTGAACATTTCCATTGATAATGGGCAATAGGTTATGATACGCAGAACTATGTACCCAAAGTTGATTATAGTTTTTGGTGTAGGTACCTGCACCAGCATCAATCATTGCAGGATATCCATTGTAGAAAAGCATGAAACTTCCTACATCATTGTGGTTATGGCTTTCTTGGTTGTGACCAGCTTTTGCGGCTAATGTAAAGCCTCTTGTTGAACTTGCTTGGTCTCTAGATACCATCACTTGTATATCGGGCAACCAACTATCTAAAATAAGGGGTTCATTACCTCTAGTATCCAATAAATTTTTTGAATAGAAAAGTTCAGGCAATATTCTTAATAGTGAAAACCCGTCGCCTAAATTGGTATTAGTTTTATCTTTACTTGCCAGAAAAGCTCCCATTTCCATCATTGTCTTTGAATTGACAGCTTTACCGTATCGATAAATTAACATGGGAGAATGATTCGTTTTTGCTACGGCATCAGCAAAATTTAAATAGTACCCATTACCAATATAAGCCTTGCAAATATATTCACCCATATTTTTAATGAGTGTATCTCCAAATAGATTGAACTTGTTATTAGTGGCCATTGATACTAAATCAAGGCAATCAAATGTTGCAGCAGCAGCCTTTCCCCAATAACTAGGTCCTTCATCGCAACCTCCATCAGCAGGATATGGATCTAGATAATTATCCAAAATAGTAAATACTTCCTGTACAAATTTCGACCTGCGCTGTTTATTTTTTTCAAGTAGTAAAGTGCAGGTTAATAAATTAGAACTGATCCAGGGATTCCAATTATTAGGTCTACGTTGTTGAAAAGACTGCATTCTGTATGATAAAGTTGAGTCTGTATTTTTTCGGCTGTATCCCATCCACCTGTATTTTGGATTGGATTCAATTACCTTAAAAATTCGGCGATCAATTTCTACATAAATTCTTTCTTTTACTAGTGGACTCACCTTATCGAGTTTGTCTCCTAATAAATTCGAAACCCATGCCAACATAGAGCCTGTTTCTGCGGCAAACAAATCAACAACAGGATTTGATACATCTGCAAGCCCTACACCTCTATTTTGATACGTTAAATGAGCAGGCACACCCCAAAATGTTTCTTCGCAAATAGACCAAATTCCATCAACAATATCGTCCATAAACCGTCCTTTGTTTTCAACCAATTCACCAATAACCAAACTGGCCAATGCATTTCTGCGTGAAAAACTGATCGATTCGAAATTTGTCCGGTTACCCGTTTCAACAAAATCGAGGAATACAGAAGCCCTTGTAACAGGCCATGAGTAACCAATAAACCCTTCCGCATTTTTAATAACGGTATTGTATTTCTGAGAAGTCAGTAAAGATTTCCAGATTTCAGAATTTTGGATAGCTGGATAAGGAACCCATTGAGTAGGTTCTAAAATAGTTTTCTGAAAAAAATCTACCGTATAACCTTTTTTCAAAATATGCCTTCCTTCTTGTGCATTACTACTCAAAAATATTAGC
>CANJAW010000142.1:0-7277 GCA_947472215.1 Chitinophagaceae bacterium | reverse complement strand
GAACAAGGTACAGCTGGTACATCCTGAAATAGAAATATTTACACCTGAAAAAGCCGGTGGAAAAAAATTCCTTGAACCCATTTATCCTTCTACAGAAAAATTAAAGGCAAGAGGTCTTAGCGGCAGAGCGATGGGTAAGCTGACCTATGCCTTATTGCAACTGTTGTCCCCCAAGGACTTTCCCGAAAATCTTCCAGATTCGGTGGTTGTTCAATATCGTTTTATTTCAAGATGGGAAGCATTTTGCAATATTCATTTTCCTTCCTCCGATGAGCTGTACACCCATGCAGTAAGGCGGTTGAAGTTTGAAGAATTGTTTTTTGCTCAATTGCGATTGGGTATGATTAGAAGTACCCGCCATCGGTTTAGTAAAGGTTGGGTATTTGATACGGTGGGTAATCTTTTTACTACATTTTATAATCAATACCTCCCTTTTCAATTAACCAATGCTCAAAAAAAAGTGTTAAAGGAAATCAGGAAGGATACAGGTACTGGAAAACAAATGAACCGGCTGTTGCAAGGGGATGTAGGAAGTGGCAAAACCATTGTAGCCTTACTGAGTATGCTGATTGCGGCTGACAATGGGTTTCAAAGTGTATTAATGGCTCCCACCGAAATTTTGGCGCAGCAACATTTAATTAGTATTTCCGAATTGCTCAAGGAAATGCCGATATCGGTTAAATTGCTTACAGGATCTACCGTAGCAAAGCAACGAAAAGAAATTTTACAAGCCTGTGAGGAGGGAACCTTAAATCTATTGATAGGAACACATGCGGTGATAGAAGATAAAGTGGTATTTAAAAATCTGGGATTTGCGGTTATTGATGAGCAACATAAATTTGGGGTAGCGCAAAGAGCAAGGTTATGGAAAAAAAATTCCCTTCCGCCTCATATTCTGGTAATGACGGCAACGCCTATCCCAAGAACGCTTGCCCTTACTGCATATGGCGACCTTGATTACAGCGTAATTGATGAATTGCCACCCGGCCGAAAACCCATTGAAACTATTCACCAGTTTGAAAATAAGCGGCCCCAAGTGATGGACTTTATCAAAAAAGAAATTGTAAAGGGAAGGCAGGTATACATCGTTTACCCCTTAATTGAAGAATCTGCTACCTTAGATTATGAAAATCTGATGAAGGGATTTGAGGAGGTGAAATCTTTTTTCCCGGAACCCAAATACTGGATCAGTATGGTTCATGGAAGGCAGAAGGCCGACCAAAAGAAGACCAATATGCAAAGGTTTGTAACCGGTGATACACAAATTATGGTGAGTACTACTGTAATTGAAGTGGGGGTAAATGTACCCAATGCTTCTGTGATGGTAATCGAAAGTGCTGAAAAATTTGGCCTTTCGCAATTGCACCAGTTAAGGGGAAGGGTAGGAAGGGGGAGTGAAAAAAGTTTTTGCATATTATTAACAGGTAATAAAATATCTCAGGATGGCAGGGAAAGACTCAAGATTTTGTGTGCTACCAATGATGGTTTTAAGGTAGCAGAAAAAGACCTTGAAATACGTGGTCCAGGCGATATGGAGGGTACTCGGCAAAGTGGGCTACTGGACTTCAAAATAGCCAATATCATTCAAGATAGGGCAATGCTAGAAGTGGCCAAAAACATTGCTACCCAAATAGTTGAAGCTGATCCGGATCTAAACTTGGCAGTAAATTTGCAAGTAAAGAATTATCTCCAAATTCAAAACGGAAAAACAGTCTGGAGTAAAATCTCATAGTTAGTAAGGTACTATGAGTAAACTTTGCATTGTTTTATTGGTCATAGTTCAGTAAATTGTAAAAAACTATTATTGAAATTCTTCCTTCCATATTGCAGCCTAATTTGTAGCCTTTTATTTTCGGTGGCTATTGTATCACCCGTTATGGCGCAGCTGCAGTTTATTGAAAACAAAGGTCAGTGGGATAGTAAAGTTAATTTTAAAGCCGATGTTCAGTCAGGCTCCTTCTTTATGGAGGATAATGGATTTACGGTATTGCAACACAATACCAATGACCTGAGTGCAATGGCAGGGTTAGCGCATGGTCATTTATCTTCCGAATCTTGTGAGAAGGGCTCAGAAAAGAAAACGGTTACTCCTTCACAAAACTTCACTTTACGTTCACATGCTTTTAACGTTCATTTTGAAGGAGCTTTGAAAAATGTGCTCATTTCGCCTGATAAACCATTGCCCACCTACAACAATTATTTTTTGGGAAACGACCCAGCAAAGTGGCAAAGTAATTGTAAAATCTACCAGGCAGTTACCTATAAAAATATGTATCCCAATATTGATGTAAGGTATTATACGGATGCCGGAACATTAAAGTATGACATTATAGTGAGGCCCGGGGGAAATGTGAATGATATTGCCTTACGGTATGACGGGATTGATAAGCTCGAAGTGAAAAACAAGGAATTGGTGATAGGTACTTCTGTGGGCGAGGTGAAAGAATTATATCCGTATAGTTACCAACTTCAAAAAGATACTCGCCAATCATTAGACTGCAAATATTCTGTAACAGGCAATTTGGTAAGATTCAAAATAAAAGCCTATCTCCCTAATGAAACCATTGTCATTGACCCCACCTTAATATTTGCCTCTTTTACCGGAAGTTCTAAAGATAACTGGGGTTATACGGCAACGCCAGGTCCTGATGGAAGTTTATTTGCAGGAGGAATTTCTTTTGGCGATGGTTATCCTGTATCCCTTGGCGCTTTTGATCAAACCTATAATGGTGGCCTTAATGAAGACTCCAATGGACCCTATGATATTGCGATTATAAAATTTTCTCCGGATGGGGTTAACAGGGTATTCGCAACGTATTTGGGCGGATCTGGTAATGAGCAGCCTCACAGTATGATCTGTGATGCGCAAGGAAACCTCATCATTGCTGGCAGGTCTAGCTCCCGTGATTTCCCTAAATTAGTTCCCCTAATAGGACCTGGTGGAGGCTATGATATTGTTGTTACAAAATTTAACGCTGCCGGTAATTTATTGCTTGGTTCTGTCGTTATTGGCGGTTCTTCGGATGATGGCGTAAATATCAGAAAGAAATTTGATACACCCGATGGAGCAGAAACCACCCGAAGGAATTATGGAGATGATGCGAGGAGTGAAGTGATTTTGGATAGGAATAACAATATTTATGTTGCCTCTTGTACCCAGTCTTCTAATTTTCCCATTGCTGGTTCTGCCATACAGCCTGCTTTTGGAGGAGGCAAGCAGGACGGGGTAATCCTACAATTTAATTCCAACCTTTCCGTAAAAATATTCAGTACTTATTTTGGTGGCAATGGCAGCGATGCCTGTTTTGTTTTATCTATCAATCCTCTTACCGGTAATGTATACATTGCTGGTGGAACAAGCAGTACAGGGTTGCCAGGGGATAAAACGGGGGTTATTAACGCCGCTTTTCAGGGTGGGGAGGTAGATGGTTTTGTAACCCAGATTAGGCCAGATGGGTCTTCGGTTATTAAAACTACTTATTTAGGAACCAGTGGAAATGATTTGGTATATGGAATCCAGTTTGATAAATTTGGATTCCCCTATGTTACGGGTACTACTTCCGGAAATTGGCCGGTACTAAATGCAGTTTTTAGTAATCCAGGAGGTAAACAGTTTATTAGTAAGCTGAAGCCTGATCTTTCAGCTTTCATTTATTCCACTGTATTTGGCACTAACTCACCTATACCCAATTTATCGATTACGGCATTTTTAGTAGATCGATGTCAGAATGTGTATGTATCTGGCTGGGGAGGAAAATTCAATCACGACAGAGGTTATCCTAATGCCGGCACTACCGGCTTGCCTTTGACCAACGATGCCATTGCACCCAAGACCACCGATGGGAATGATTTCTATTTTTTCATTCTGGAAAAAAATGCCACCAGTCAGTTATTTGGTAGTTTTTATGGACAAAAAGGGGGGTTCGACGATCATGTGGATGGTGGTACCAGCCGATTTGATGCCAATGGAATTATTTATCAGGCAATTTGTGCCAACTGCGGAGGTAGAAGTAATCCATCGGTTGTATTTCCTACTACCGCAGGTGTTTGGGCTACTAGAAACGGATCCGATAACTGTAATGAGGCAGCTGTAAAAATTGAAATGAATTTTGGAGGAGTGGGGGCAAGTATTAAAACTACCATTAATGGAGTAATTGATACCATTGGCTGTGTCCCAATGACAGTAAAGGTTACCGATACGTTGGCAAAGGGTAAAATGTATATCTGGGACTATGGGGATCCTACCAACCCTAAAAAAGACACGACCTATGCACCTAATAATTCAGTCTCTCATATTTATAATACCGTTGGAACGTATCAGCTCATAGTAGTGGCAATTGATTCGGCCACCTGTAATATTTCAGACACTGCATTTACCCAGGTACGCGTGGGTAATAATTTACTCAAACCGGATTTTATTGCCACCAAAAACGGGGGTTGCCAAAGCTTATCTTTTCAGTTTCAAAATACTACTACCGCTGCATTACCCAATTATACCAACAATAGTTTTTTATGGGATTATGGGGATAATACACCGGCGCAGCGTGCAGGAAATGTAACGACCTTTCATACCTACGCAGCTGCAGGAACCTACATTGTAAAATTGCTGTCCGATGATGTCAATTTTTGCAATACTCCGACATCTATTTCCCATACGGTGCGTTTGGCTGATTCGGTGAGGGCACGTTTTACTACCCCTGATAAAGGCTGTGTTCCATATCTTGCACAATTTACGAATACGTCTCTGGGGGGCATTGACTTTCTTTGGGATTTTGGTGATGGAACCACCTCAACGAATGTAAATCCAACGCATTTATATGCTACTACTGGAACATATATTGTAACGTTAACTGCTACAGATATTTCTACTTGTAATCGTACGGATAAATATACTTTTTCTATTGTCGTTTACAGTATACCTGTGGCGGGGTTTAGTTTTTCACCCAATCCCACCAAGCCAAACAAGGCAGTGGATTTTACTAATTCTTCCAATGGAGCCAGCAATTATTTATGGGATTTTGGAGATGGACAAACTTCAACGCTGCAAAATCTAACTCATTTATTTAATGCCACAGGAACTTACAAGACCTGTTTGGTTGCTTTCAATGCTGCAGGGTGTACGGATACTTTTTGTTTGGATGTTGCCGTAATTGTATTGCCCTTGTTGGATGTGCCCAATGCATTTACACCTGGAAAATTTGGCAACAATGGTGTCGTGAAAGTAGTGGGATATGGAGTGGCAAAAATGGACTGGAAAATATATAATCGGTGGGGGCAAAATGTTTTCTCCAGCACTAGCCAGAATGAAGGATGGGATGGAACATTTAATGGGGTCATCCAACCGATGGATGTATATACTTACACATTGGATGTAGAATTTTCGGATGGAAAAAAATTTAGAAAAACGGGTGATATTTCTTTACTTCGCTAAAAGTAGGCACCAATCTTGAAATGAAAAAAAACATAAAAATAGTATTCCTGTTTATAGTTAGTTGTCAGCTGATGGCGGATAACTATGCGCAAGATCTTCATTTTTCACAATTTTTCAATTCGGTACTTACTACCAATCCCGCCAATACAGGCTTTATTCCCGATGCAGATTATAGGTTGGGCGCACATTACAGAGATCAGTATTCTGCACTGTTGGCATCGCCTTATAAAACCATCAGTATTTTTGCAGATGGCCAATTATTACGGGATCAAATTGAAAATGGTTGGCTGGGAATTGGGGGAGTTATTTTAAGCGATGTGGCAGGAAGCGGTGGCTTGAGGTCAACAAAAGTGTATGGATCCTTGGCCTATCACCAGCAGCTGGGAAATAGCAGCTTATTGAGTGCCGGTTTTAACCTAGGATGGGCCAACAAAAGGATTGATGCTACCAAGCTGAGTTTTCCCGACCAATTTGACGGAAAATTCTTTGACAATACCTTGCCTTCCTCAGTAATTCTTACCAACAATTCAGTGAGTTACTTCGATATGCAGGTAGGATTAAATTATGCGTATTTTCCAACCGAAGAAATTTATATTAATGGGGGATATTCTATTCACCATGTTAATGGGCCACAGGAAACATTTTTTAGCGGATCGCTCGATAGTAGCAAAATTCCGATGCGGCATATTGGATTTCTCAATGCGCTGTTAAAGGTTTCAGACAGGCTAATCGTTAACCCAAATATGTACTATACCAATCAAGCAAGGTCTAGTGAATTATTACTAGGCATGAATGCCAATTATAATTTATCAGGATCAGGCGATAAGCAATTGATTATTGGACTCTATTATCGTGCAGGCGATGCCGTGATACCAATGGTTGGCTTTGAGTTGAATAATATTCGGTTTACTTTCAGTTATGATGCTACCACTTCTTCTCTTAAGAATTTCAACAATCTTCGGGGTGCCAACGAATTTAGCGTAATCAAGAAAGGGTTTTACAATGAAAATAATAGTGCTAGTCATCAAGTCTTTTGCCCCAAGTTTTAATTTTTTACCTATAAAAAACAGATGAAAAAAATATTTTTAGGTGTTATTTTGGTCAGCTTTGTTCAATTGTTACAAGCACAGGATCAAAAGGCTGGAGGTTTCAACCAGGCCAATCTTTTTACCGGTGGTAATGTGACCGCTTCTTTTTTTACTGGCGGAACGGTACTAGGGGTGAGTCCGCATTTGGGTTACAGCCTTACCCCTTGGTTGGATGCGGCATTGAGTTTTAATCTTATTTATACCGGCCAAACTGATCCTTATGGAAATAAGCTTCGGCAAACCAATATCGGGCCCGGTGCTTTTGTGCGACTTTTTCCTATTAATTTTTTGTTTGCCCAAGCTCAATATGAGCATAATTTTCAGATTACTAAGGTGATGCCTTCGGGTATGGATTCCTACAGATTAAAGGAGGATGTAAATAGTTTATTGATAGGGGCAGGGTATTCAAGCAGTAGGCAAAAGGGGTCCAATTCCTATTATTATTTCTCCGTAATGTTTGATGCACTCCAACTCAAAGGTTCGCCCTATGTAGATTCTTACGGCAGACTGGTGCCAGTAATTCGTGCTGGGTTCAATGTTGCCTTATTCAGGTAGTGAATTTAATGGACTAGAGTTGCCTTATTTAAGCAGTGAATTTTAATGGACTAGATAGGATTGAATATTTCTGAAGGATTGCTAACGATGGTGAAGGCATCTTCCATACTAGAGTATAAAAAATTTTCTGCTATCATTTTTTTCATGTGGGCAAAAAGTGAATCGTAAAAACCTGCAGTATTTACAATGTAAATATGTTTGTT
>CANJAW010000141.1:0-7277 GCA_947472215.1 Chitinophagaceae bacterium | reverse complement strand
CGGCAGTTTGGAAAGGGATAGAATTATTTTTCCGGCATCTTTTCTTACAAGAGGTTCGCCACCGGTTAGCCTTATTTTGTTTACGCCCTGTGCAACAAAAATTTTGGCAATGGCTTCTATTTCATCCGGCTGCATTAGTCTGGAAGCAGGCGTAAATTCATACTCCTCTTCGGGCATACAATAAAAACAACGAAGGTTGCAGTTGTCCGTAAGCGATATTCTTAAATAAGTATGGTCACGACCAAAAGAGTCTAGGATCATAGCAACAATCTATTTTAATTAATTATTTTTATTGTAACGGTTAATTATTTTAAAATCTTTTTTTCTTAACCAGCTGACTAAACCGGACACTAAAGTTGTGGCCCCTTTATCAGTAAATCATAATCCGCATTAGTGTCGATATCAAATTCTCCAAATGGAAAGTCGACTGATTCAACCCAATCGGGGTTTGCTTGCATCATTTTTTTTGCCCCGCTATCACCTTTCAGTGAACGCAGCAGTGCAAATATAGTTGTATCAAATAAAGCAGGGGTTCCTAGGTTGTTATTGTACTTGCTGGCAATGATTGGCTTACCGGTAAGCTGGTGTTTTTCGACCAAATCAGTCAATAATTTTGAAGTTACAAATGGTTGATCACATACCATAATGATTATCCCATCCAGTGCAGGAGCAGTTTTTAGCAATGCTTCCATTCCGCAGCGGATCGAGGAGGCCATTCCTTCACTCCATCCTTCATTGATAACGGTGCGTATCTTTTGGTTTTCTAATGATTCACTTAATAAATCGGAATTGGCTCCCAATACAGTAACAATGGATTCTATTTCAGTTGCAATGGCAATTTGTAAACTATGCTGCAGAAGGGTTTTGTCATTATATGTCAACACTTGCTTGGGTTTTCCCAAACGTGAAGATGCACCCGCAGCAAGCAATATGATGCCATAGGAACTTTGGATGCTATTTTTTGCTGAAGATGACATAGTAACTGATTGCTCGAAGTTACTCTTAGTTTTTTATATTTTTTAGGGCGCGTTTTAGATATGGCTCCTTAGCAAAAACGGAAAGCAGACAGCATACACCATCAGGCTAACTGGAAATGTAAAACAAAAGGAGGTCTCCAAATTAAAATGGCTATTGTAGCAGCCCCTATTGATTGTATGAAGCTACCCAGCAGTAGTTTGTATCTTATTTCCGCTCTGCCTTTACCTGCGCAGGTTTTATCATCGGCTGCTTATTTCCCCAATTGTTGGATACAAAATTTAGAATATCAGCAATATCCCGGTCGGTTAGATGACTGAACGAAGCCATTGGAGCATTGTATACATCATCGTTTACCGTAATTTCTCCTTCCAGCCCCTTTAATACAACGCCAATCACTTGTTTTTGATTTTTAAGCCAACTTGAATTGGCTAATGGAGGAAAAGCTCCTCCCAATCCATCACCCGTTGGCATATGACAACTCGAGCAATTCGTAGCATACAAAGATTCTCCTCTTTTCATGCTTTGTTGCAAAGTATCTTCTTGGGCCCATGCCGTCCATCCAATACCATAAATAAGCAGCCCCAGCAAGACAATTTTTTTTATCATAAGTATTATAAATAGTTATTGGAATAAACCTGCATAAGAAAATGAAGGTGATTTTTATTGTAGCGAAGATAAGGAATTGGGAAATAATAATTGTATCTAAAACTGGCATTACCGAATCGACATTTTGTTTGTAGGGAATGATTTTTTTGAAACGAAAAAAAATTAAGTGTAAGGGATTTCAGGAAATCCTCATGGTTATTTCTAGGTAGCTATTTTTTTGTTAAAAAAGCCTTGATGGATTGTTTAATGCTTCGATGTTTTTTTATTAGTATCGATGCAGCTTCATTGGAAATGCCTAATTCCTCTGTCAACATTATGGTGGCTCTATTCCATAATTTCTTATTGGAGAGCTGCATCTCAATCATCTTGTTGCCTTTTACTTTACCTAGTTGTATCATAAGGGCGGTAGAAATCATATTTAGTGCCATTTTCTGTGCGGTCCCAGCTTTCATTCGGGTGCTGCCGGTTACAAATTCCGGTCCGGTTACTAGTTCAATCGGATAATCTACCTCCTTGGCAATGCTACTATTTGGATTGCATACAACACATCCAGTGGAAATCCCTTTTTCCTTGGCTGCAATAATGCCCCCTAATACATAAGGGGTTTCGCCAGAGGCTGCAATACCGATTAAAAAATCCTGAGCATTGATTTCAAATTTACTTAGATCTACCCAAGCCTGGTTGGTATCATCCTCTGCAAATTCAACTGCTTTTCTTATTGCAAAATCTCCCCCAGCAATCAGGCCTATCACTATTCCATCTTCTACTCCATAGGTAGGTGGAATTTCAGAAGCATCCAATACACCCAAACGCCCACTGGTTCCGGCCCCTATATAAAAAAGTCGCCCGCCTGCCTGCATTTTTGGGAGTGCAGCAGTAATCAATTTTTCGATTTGTGGCAAAACGGATTTCACCACCTGCGCAATGATTGCATCTTCCTTATTCATATCTGTAATCAACTCCAGCACTGATTTGTTTTCCAAATTATCGTAATGAGAGGGAGATTCCGTGTTTATTAATTGATTCATGCGCTGAAAAATTTACTTTAAATGGACCGGTTATAAAACGAGTGAATATACTTTTATACTTTATTTTTTTTACAAATGGGTAAGGAAAGAATAGCCAATACCTTCACCCGCTCTACAAAACTCAATATTATAATTTACTGAGGAAAACTTATTTTCCCCATGCTAACAAATGGACTATCGCTACCGCCATTCCCTATTTTTATTGCAGCTCCAGCAACGGCTTCATTTGCTAGTACAGCAAAAAGCACGGCCTCTTTAGCATCGGGATTGATACCCAAACTTTCAGTATTGAAAAAACTGTAGTCAGGCAATTGTTCCTGAATACTTTTCATCAACAATGGATTGTGTATTCCACCACCACTGGAATATACCTTTACCTCTTCCCAGCCTTCCGTACAAGCTTTTATTGCCAGTACAATTGTATCAGCTGAAAAGCGATTAAGGGTAGCCAGCATATCTTCGTGCGAAATAAAGCTGATGCTTGCTGCAGTTATGGCCCTTTCAATATAAGTAAGATTGAACAATTCCGGCCCCGTTGTTTTTGGAAAGTCGTTATTGAAAAATTCATTTTTTTTCAAACTTGCCAGCAGGGGCTCATGTACATTTCCATTCCTAGCTCGCGAAGATTGGTAATCATAATATTCCCCTGTAAAATTTTGTTGAATGTAAGCGTCCATAAGCGTGTTGCCAGGGCCAGTATCAGTACTCAGCACTTGGCTTCCATCCAAATTTCCGGGAAGCCGAGTGAAATTGGCAATTCCGCCAATATTCAATAGAATCCTGTTTTCTTCCTTTTTACTAAAAAGCAGGTAGTCACCGTAAAGTGCCAAGGGTGCACCTTCGCCTCCAGCAGCAATATTTTTTTGTCTAAAATCGCTGATGGTGATAATCCCTGTTTTTACCGCTAGGTGATCTCCATCGCCAATTTGCAAAGTGGCATTTGAAAAATTATCCAATTGATGCAAGTGTTTGGGTGCATGATAAATTGTTTGCCCATGACTAGCCATTAGGTCGATGGAGGCTGCATCAACTTTCCATTTTTTTAGACAGGCATTGACCATATTGGCATGTTGTTCGGCTACCCATCCATTGAGTAGACAAACTTTTTGCAGATCAACTTCCCGTTTTGAAAAAATTGATTTTATTTCCCTCCGATAATCATCTTGGTAAGCAACTGTTTCAAAATGGAGTATTTCAATATGGGTTTCCATTCCCGATTCATTGCAAACACAAAGGACTATATCAAGTCCATCTACAGATGTACCACTCATTAATCCTAACACCCTTCGCTGGCGTTTGCCACTAAGTTGGTAAAGGCGGTTAATATTCGGGTTCATATTTGCGGTTTTGTGCGATAATTTTCTTGATTGTGTAAAAATATGCAGAAATTCCCTCCAAATTCAAATTATTATGCGTATTTATGCAACAATAAAATAAACTATTTATGCTAAAAAGGGAACGGCATGCCTATATATTGCATGAGATTAATATCCATAACAAGGTGCTGTCATCTGATTTATCCCTGCAATTGGGTGTTTCTGAAGATACCATTCGGAGAGATTTACAGGAATTGGATGAAAATGACATACTCACCAAAGTACATGGGGGAGCACTTTCCAAATCCTTTCATTTTACCCTGCAAAATAATATCGTCTTTTCGCACCCTGAAAAAAAAGTAATTGCAAAAAAGGCACAGCAGTTGATACAGGATGGGATGCTAATTTTACTATCGGGCGGAACAACTATTATCGAACTTGTAAAATCATTGCCACCAGAATTGAATGCCACTTTTATAACCGTAAGTATACCCACCGCACTAGAGTTGCTTAATCACCCTAATATCGAAGTGATTTTTATTGGCAATAAGTTATTGAAAAATGCACAAATGACCGTTGGCGCCGAAGTGATACAGCGCCTGAGTGAAATAAAATGCGACCTCTGCTTTCTAGGAACCAATAGCATTGATATAGAAAATGGTATTACCGACCTGGAGTTGGAAGTGATAGAAGTCAAAAGGGCTATGATGAAAAGCGCTAATAAAACAGTGTCCCTGGCCATTTCGGAAAAATTGAATACCAGCCAGCGAATGGTGGTTTGCAAAATTGAAGAAATAGATATCCTAATTACCGAACTAGATCCCAGCAATGAACTTTTACAGCCATATCAAAAAAAGGGACTTACCATTATGTAACTATTGCTGCTGCCTCGAAGCGTTCAGTATAAATCAGTTTTGGTATCAGTATATTTTCTTTCCAAATGCGCTTCCCTTTACTGAGGGTACTTACTCATGTAATAACGTTCGTTAATAGTGTTGGCTATCGAATTTGTTTTCTCGAATCATTACCCGCTGCTCGTGGATTTTACTTCTTTTTATTATTGGGGAATCCTTGAAAATGCAGTAGAATATAATTACTGCATTCCATAGGTAAAGATTAATTTATGTATAGAATTTTTTCTACAAATATTTGCTATTTGTTCTTATTTTATTAGAATGAATAATGTGCATATTGCATCAAATTTACTAGTTCAACTGTTACCAATGGATATAATAGCATTGTGGTTGAGCAGTTTTTGTTTCGGCCAATCGAATTGAGTATGATGTCAACAAATTCAAATATGTTATATTTTTTATGCAGGTTATTCATCTTTGACCAATGGCAAGTTGAAAAGCGGCATTTTGATTTTTTTCAGCAATACAAAAAATTCGTGCACGTTATTGTTAAGACAGGCTTTTAATAAGTTCAACCCATACTGACCTTCCGGATTTTTTGTATAAAAACATGGCCATCTTTCGAAAAGCAACAGCCTACAATGAAAATAGAGAATATTATAGAAGACATTAAAAATGACCTGCAGGAGTTAAAAGAAAAGCTGCAGCAGCAGTTTAGGGAAAATTATCCTACAATAGATTTTTCTATTGTTTTACCCGGCTTAGACGATTTGTCTGTGGTGAAGACGGTGGCATTGATAATAAAGGAAGCTGATACCGTCCATTATCTTAGCGTGCAAATCCACACGCACAATGGAAACAGGTTGTTTGAAAATGCGTCGAAACAAATAATTGAGGACCAGCTGAAACTATCTCATTGCCAGCATCCATATCAAGAAGTTTTTGTTGATTTATTACGTGGTATTATCAAAAGACAAAAGAAAATGGCAAAATCTGCAAAATGGCAGGGTTGAGCGATTGTTTATCATGTTGAAATACCCTTTTTCAGAAATTCCAAAGCGCTTATCATCGGAAGAGTAACTATTTTTTAGTTTTTGCAATTAATTGTGCAGGATGATCGGCAACCTTCTGATATTTGCAGTAAAATAAAAGCAGATTGGAAATAGCTGGTTATATTGCCTCACTGATTATTGGGATTTCGCTCGGATTGATAGGGGGGGGAGGCTCCATTCTTACGCTTCCAGTAATGGTATACCTATTTGGTGTTCAGCCATTGCTGGCAACTTCTTATTCATTATTTGTAGTAGGGGTTACCAGTCTTTTTGGGGCGGCTACTAATTATAGAAAAGGGTTGGTGAATGTAAAAACGGCGCTATTGTTTGGGGTATCATCTATCATCACTGTATTCTTTACAAGAAAGTTGCTTATTCCGGCCATCAAAGGGATCACAGTAACTGTTGGTGGCTTTACCATCACAGAGCCAATGTTTATGATGGTACTCTTTGCCCTACTAATGATAATAGCTGCTTTTGCTATGATTGGACCCAATCGTAAGTCTATAGTGGAAAATACTTCCTCCAAAAAAATCAAGTTCTCCCACCTTATTGGCTATGGTATTACCATTGGCTTTATTACAGGCCTCCTAGGTGCCGGCGGTGGTTTTTTGCTGATACCAACATTGGTAGTGGTATTGGGATTGCCTATGAAAGAGGCGGTTGGTACTTCTTTACTGATTATTGCCCTTAATTCTTTAGTTGGATTTATAGGCGATTTGGGGCATTTTTTGATTGAATGGCAATTATTACTTAGCGTAACAACTATTGCCATTGTAGGGATTTTAATTGGTGGCCAATTGGCAAAAAAAATTGCGGCTGAAAGTTTAAAGAAAGGCTTTGGATGGTTTGTATTAATGATGGGAATTTATATCATTATAAAAGAAATATTCTTACTCTAGCATTATTGCTTTGAAAGAAAGTTGCTTTATTTTTTTAGCAATTTTACAAAAGCCTTTCATTAACTTGTAACTTATCAATTGATTAAAAAAAAATTATGATGGAATTTTTAAGACAACCCTGGACCTGGTATGCGGCAGGTATTATCATTGGTTTAATCGTGCCCGCATTGTTGATTTCGGGCAATAAGCATTTCGGGATTTCCTCTAATATGCGCCATATTTGTGCAGCCTGTTTTCCAGCAAACATCCCCTATTTTAAATACAATTGGAAAAAGGAAATATGGAACTTCTTTTTTGTAGGCGGCGTATTAATAGGAGCATTGATTGCCGCACAATTATTGAAAAATGATATGCCAGTAGTGGTTAACCCACATCTTTCGCAAGAATTGGCTGGCTATGGGATTACAGATTTTAGTGGCCTGGTACCGAAACAACTTTTTTCTTTTGAGAGTTTATTTACGTTGCGGGGATTGGTGATGATGGTTGCGGGTGGTTTTTTGGTGGGATTTGGCACCCGTTATGCAGGGGGCTGTACCAGCGG
>CANJAW010000140.1:0-7318 GCA_947472215.1 Chitinophagaceae bacterium | reverse complement strand
AATATTTTTTTTTCTTCCTTTACAGGCATTTCCAAAGTCATTACAATTTTTTCATTCTTTTTTTCCTCTTTGGAAAGATTATTCGCTTTTGCAAAAGGGTCTTTGTGTTCAAAGCCAGTTGCAATCAAGGTAATGCTAATTCCTGCACCCAATGTATTATCATATCCGAGTCCCAAGATTACATCACTTTCTTCACCTGCCTTGCTAATTAAATAATTTTGAATAATCTCCACTTCATCCATCGTAAACTCATGATCCCCTTCAGCAGAATTGATATTAATCAATATCCATCTTGCACCGCGAATTTCACTATCATTCAATAAGGGTGAATTCAAGGCATTTTCAATTGCCACTTGCGCTCGGTTTTCACCCTCCGCTACCGCACTTCCTAATATGGCCACGCCCCCATTGCTCATTACTGTACACACATCCGCAAAATCGACATTGATTTGACCAGTGCTGTTAATTACATCTGTAATACATTTTGCTGCAGTTGCCAAAACATTATCTGCTTTTTCAAATGCTTCCTTCATCTTTAAATTTCCAAACTGGTGACGCAATTTATCATTACTGATTACCAATAAGGTATCCACATGATCTTTCATCATTCGAATCCCCTCTTCCGCCTGGGCCAGCCTTTTCTTTCCTTCGTAAGCAAAAGGAGTGGTAACGATACCAACAGTTAGAATACCAAGGTCTTTACAAATTTTTGCCAGAATGGGAGCACCTCCCGTACCGGTTCCTCCACCCATACCTGCAGTGATAAATGCCATTTTGGTATTCACTTCCAAAATACGTTTAATTTCTTCCAAGCTCTCTTCTGTAGCCTGGCGACCTATTTCGGGGTTTGCTCCTGCACCCAATCCCTGAGTAAGATGGGGCCCCAACTGAATTTTGTTAGGCACTTTACTTTGCGCAATAGCCTGTGCATCTGTATTACAGATGATGAAATTTACGCCTTCGATATTTTGCGAAAACATATGGTTTACGGCATTGCTTCCTCCACCACCTACACCAATTACCTTGATGATGGATGACTGTTCTTTAGGCAAATCAAAATGTATCATATTTGTTACTATTTAAGTACCTCCAAATTTGCTGTTAGTAAGGCAGTAAGTTAGAAGTACTGTTGTTAATGGGTTAGTATGCTAATTATAAAGGCTATAATGGTTGCTTTACTTCAAACATTCACCCTTTCGGGTAAACGTAGCGTGCTTGCATTATAATTTTCCGTCCTCTTCCTCTTTGAATAAATCAATCAAACCAATTTTAAATGAATCCATAAAACGCTTCAATGATTTACGGTCATTTACTTTTTTATCATTCGATAATTGTTCGAATTCTGCACCCTCCACAGGCGTATCCAATGTTTCTGCAACGTTTGGTCGCCTTAATGAATTCGGTACCGTTATTTTACGGAATGATTCTTCCAAAGGCCTGTTATTATTTTCATAATCATTGTATCCTTTCAATATTAAACCGATACAAGTGCTATACATTGGCTTTGTCAACTCATCGATATGCCCACCAGCCAAATGTTCGTTTGGATAACCAATCCTTGCATTTAGACCAGTAACATATTCTGTCAATTGAATCAAATGTTTTAGCTGCGACCCGCCACCAGTTAGAATGATTCCGCCATTGAGTAAACGGGTATCCAAACCCACCTGCTTTAAATGGTAGCTAACAAAATCCATGATTTCGCTCATGCGAGCCTGTACAATTGCTGCAAGGTTTTTTACACTAATTTCTTTGGACTGCATTCCACGTAATCCTGGAATAGTGATAAAGGCATTCGACTTTGCCTCATCACTCAGTGCACTTCCAAATTGTATTTTCATTTGTTCAGCCTGTGTTTTTAATACCCCCAGACCGTTCTTAATATCATTGGTAATATTTTCTCCACCGAAGGGAATTACAGCCGTATGCTTTAAAATACCTTCGTAAAATACAGCAAGATCGGTAGTGCCACCACCTATATCAACGATGGCTACACCTGCCTCCAAATCCTGCTCACACATTACTGCTGCAGCAGATGCCAATGGCTGTAATACAAGATCTTTGGCTACCAAGCCAGCTTTTTCCACACTCCGATTGATATTGCGAATCGCATTTTTATCTCCAGTAATGATGTGGAAATTAGCGCCTACTTTTACCCCGCTATAACCAATTGGATTGGGTATATTTTGAAAATTATCCACCGTAAATTCCTGTGGAATTACATCAATGATTTGATCGCCTGCAGGAATATACGTTCTATACTGATCAGCAATCAGCCGATCCACCTCTTCTTGGCGAATTTCCTCTTCGGTGGCCTGGCGCACAATATCTCCGCGCGTTTGCAAACTTTTAATGTGGTGGCCAGCAATACCTACATACACTTCTTCAATGGTTAGAGTCGGATTGGAATCATAACAATTTTTTAATGCCATTTCAATTGCCTTAATGGTTTGATCGATGTTTAGCACCATCCCATGTTGAACGCCATTACTGTTGGCTCGGCCAAAGCCAAGAATTTCCAACTTTCCATATTCATTTTTGCGACCGGCAATAGCAGCAATCTTAGTGGTGCCAATGTCAAGGCCAACAATAACGGGGTTGGTATTTGCCACTCCGCTGTCATTAGTTGTGATTTGTTCTTGAGTCATAGTTGTATGTTTGTGTGTGTGTTTTTAATTATTAATAATGTATGATTAATTGTATTCAAATACCCTTCGACTTAATTACTTCTTTTTAAAATCTTCAACTCCAACCGCTCTTACCCCATTTTTAAATCAACGCTTCTTATTTGTTTCCTTTTTTTATTTCCGCTTTTGGAACTGCCAATTTTATTTTTTTTATTGTATCGACCTTTTGCTTAGCTAGCTTATCCGCTGTCTTTAGAAGCAAGGATTTTTGTACAACAGCACTCGCTTTTTTTACAGTACCATTTGAAAAAATAAAAATTGGGGCAGCCTTATCACCAATAGTTCCAGTTTTTGAAAGCTCCTCAATAACTCCAATAATAGGACTATTTTCATCTCGCTCCATAGATTGTAGAATGATGCTACTATTGACTGTATTGGCTTCATTGTCTTGTACAATCGTTTGTAAAGAGTCTTCCGACATCCGTTGGGCATTTTCAGCAATGCGCTGAATTAACTCCAAAGTGCGCAAAGAATCCGATTTTACATCATCAGCCCCCTTTCGTTTGCCTACAACTTGGTTATCATATTGAATATTAATTTCACTATACTTATTCCACCCAGCCTTTACAACGATTTCCTTGTAAAACAAGCGGAGCTTGGCTAATTTTTTTTCTATATTTTTTGCATCCCCTAATACAATAACAGCATTGCCAAGTTTAGGAAGCATTTCAAAAGTATGTTGAGCGGTTATATCTATTTGTTCAATCATTGCCATACAAAATGAATCTTTCTGAATAGCTAAACTGACCGAAATGATATCTCTCAACAAACTGCTATCCGATGGCAAGAGCACTTTTTTATCTGATGGAAAACTGGTAAAGACCGGCAGTCTGGCAGAAAACTTTTCACTCAACGGAAGCATCGACACCTCATTATCAATGTAAAATGTGGTTCCTGAACTGGTAAACACCCTTGCCACTGGCTCTCTCTCAATTACATTAACCTGAAGTCTTTCATTATTGTCAAAAAACAATTGTGCACTTTTTACCCAAATGTTTTTTTCAAGTTCCATTTCAATTCCTTGTAAATCAAAAGAACTTACTATTTTATCTAATGGTCCTCCATCCGACTTAGAGGAAATGGTACTTAGGATATCGTGCTTATCAACAAAAAAATTATTACTTACTCCTTTGATATTAATTTCTACGCCAGTACATTTTTTTGAATCCTTAATTCGAATTGCAGCTACCAATAACACAATGGTGCCCGAACCCATGGCTGTCCAAATAACAGCTAGCAAAATGTTTATTATGATCCTTTTTTTTACCATATACTCAACCCTTTTAGCTATGCTACTAGAAGGGATCTTTTTTAATTAATTTTTACGTTGCAAAATTTGTTTAATGGGTTCAACCAATGTATCAATATCACCAGCTCCTGCTGTAATTACCACCGTTCCTTCAAACCCCTCCTCCACATGTGCAGCCTTTTCGAGCGAAAACTGTTTTAATAAACTTTCCTTGCTTAGTACCAATCTGTCTTCGCTGTGCATTCGGTCTAAAATCAGTTCACTGCTAACCCCCTCCATTGGCAATTCCCTTGCCGGATAAATTGGCAGCAGAATTGCCTCATCTGCCAGGTCCAACACTTCTGCAAAACCATCCGCCAGATCCCTTGTTCTGCTATACAAATGCGGCTGAAAAACAACAATACATTTTTTATTAGGAAACAACTCTTTAGTTCCCGTTATTAATGCCCTTAATTCCTCCGGATGATGGGCATAATCATCAATGTACACCTGCTGTTCTGTCTTCAGAATATATTCAAACCTGCGTTTTACACCTCGAAAATCTGCAACTGCACTAATTATTTTATTATCCTCCACTCCAATATGATGGGCCACTGCGATAGCGGCAACCATATTTTCAATATTATGTTTTCCACCCATATTCAATACCACGTGTTGCAATATCCACTTGCTATCAGTTGAATTGATAACCACATCAAATTGATAGCTTCCCTGGTGAATAGCAATATTGGTTGCATATATATTTGCACTACTATCAGTTACATGATAGGTTAACTGCTGATCAGCAAATAAATCAACAGTTCTGGCAAGTCCATACTTGCTAATCAACAAACCGCCCGGCTTTACCCTTTTTGAAAAATCGATAAACGCCTGCTCCATCCTTTCGGCTGTTCCATATATATCTAGGTGATCAGCATCCATTGAAGTGATAATAGCGATATCCGGACTTAATTTCAAAAAGCTTCTATCATACTCATCCGCTTCTACCACACAAACATTATTACGATGACTCCAGAAATTGGTGGCATAATTAACAGCAATACCGCCAAGAAATGCATTGCACCCATACTCACTGTGACGGAGAATATGACCAACCATCGTACTGGTAGTAGTTTTACCATGCGTTCCTGCAATGCAAATATTGAAAGCATCATTGGTAATAGCACCTAAAACATCGCTTCGCTTAACAACGGTATAATTATTTTGCTGATAAAAATTTAATGAAGTACTATCTTTTGGAACTGCCGGCGTATAAATCACTAACTGGGCATTTTTGTCAACCAATTCAATCGTATCCTCATAATGAATATTCATTCCCTCTGCAGACAATTGCCTTGTTAGGGCTGTTTCTGTTTTGTCGTACCCGCTTACTACTACCCCCTGTGAAATAAAATACCTTGCCAACGCACTCATGCCAATACCCCCGATACCCAGGAAATAGACTGCAGGTACAGTTCCTTCCTTAATTGGAGAAGATGCCCCTAACGATGATAATAATTGGTTGTATACTTTCATTTATATATCTAAAAAGTAGTTGCTGTATGCTTACTCATTGGTAATAAAATTTAAAAAAAAACTGAATAAAATTTCCTTGGCAATCAATTCATCTGCATTCGTAATTGCCAGCTTACTAATATTATCCTTTAGTTCCTGTTGTCTTTTTTCATTCTTTGACAGTACAATTACCGCCGAAACCAATTGAGCCAATGCATCCCCGTCACTTATCATCTCCGCTGCATTTTTATCAACCAATTTTTTAGCATTCACCGTTTGGTGGTCTTCTGCTGCAAATGGAAAAGGAACTAGCACTGAGGGCTTTCCCATAACAGCTAATTCAGCAATTGACATCGCACCACTTCGGCTAATTATCAAATCTGCAGCAGCATAAGCATATTCCATTTGAGCAATAAAATCACTGACCCAAATATTGGATTTACCAGCTGCTATTTCCCTCCCCTTCTCAACGTAGGGCTTTCCGGTTTGCCAGATCAGCTGCAAGTCATTTTTTTTAAATTCATCAATCCCTTCTGTCAATGCTTCATTGATGTTTTTTGCACCCAAACTTCCTCCAATAGCAAGGATTGTTTTCTTATTTGGATCAAGTCCAAAAAACACAATTGCTTCTTCCCTTGAAACCTTGCTTTTGGCGATACACTCTCTAACGGGGTTACCAGTAAGGATAAGTTTATCCGAAGGAAAAAATTGATCCATTCCATCAGTAGCTACAAAAATTTTGGTGGCTCTTTTTCCTAACAATCGATTGGATTTACCCGCAAAAGAATTGCTTTCGTGAATAAAAGTTTCAATTCCAATTGCTTGGGCATACCGAAGTACCGGAAAACTTGAATATCCACCCACCCCTATAACCTTAGTTGGCTTGAATGCCATAAATATTTTAATAACCTGCATAAAACTCTTCACAAGCTTAAAGGGTAATCCAATATTTTTAATCAAAGAACTTCTATTAAACCCAGCAATCGTTAATCCCTCAATACGAAATCCTGCTAAGGGAACTTTTTCCATTTCCATTTTACCCTTCGCCCCCACAAACAATATTTCAGTTGTTGGCTTCAATTTCAGGATGGCATTTGCAATAGCAATAGCAGGAAAGATATGCCCCCCCGTTCCCCCGCCGGCAATGATGATGCGTTCAGCTTTCATCATTTTCAACTGACTTTGCTTGCTATCGTTTTCTGCTACTTTCATTTAAATTGATACAATCAATTGTTTCTTTTTGGTAGTTCTAATTAAAATACTATCAACCCGTAATAAAATAATACAATTACAAATACGCTTTATTCAACTCCTATACTTCTACTTCGGCAGTCTCGGAACCAGGACTTTCCTGCTGCTCCACATTTCTAGCTACACTCAAAATAATTCCAATTGATAAACAAGTAAAAAGAAAACTACTTCCCCCCATACTCACTAGCGGTAAGGTAACACCCGTATTTGGAAACACATTTACGTTTACCCCCATATTGGCAAAGGCCTGAATCACCAAGGTGAAGCTAAGTGCCAATGCAAGGAATGCACCAAAGGCAAAAGGGCATTTTCGGTATACCCTAATACATCGATACAAAAACAATAAATAAATAAAAACAATGAATGCCCCCCCTAACAATCCATACTCTTCAAGTATGATAGCGAAAATGAAATCACTATAGGAGTGAGGTAAAAAATTTCTTGCATTACTGTTACCTGGTCCTCTGCCAAACCAACCCCCACTCGCAATGGCAATCTTAGCTTGGTTAATCTGATACGATTTTTCATTTCCATCCCCTTTGCTACTATACACAAAGGTTTGAATACGGCTGATCCAGGTTGGGACTCTACCGGAAGAAAACATAGCCGGTAAATCTTTTGATTTACCTTCTGCCTT
>CANJAW010000139.1:0-7507 GCA_947472215.1 Chitinophagaceae bacterium | reverse complement strand
TAACTAAAACCAATAGTGGCCACCATCCAGCTATTTACCGTAGTTCCTAGATTAGAACCAAGCATTAAACCCAATGCGTTATCCATTTTTAACACCCCTGCTCCTACCATGTTCAAAACCAACAGATTAACAATAGAACTACTTTGGAGTAAGCCAGTAACGATTGCACCACCGCCAATGGCCTCTAATTTACTAGTAGTATGCTTCTTTAAAAATAGCTTAAACCTCCGGCCAGCCAAAATGCCTAAGGTGCTTTCCATAAAATTCATTGCCAGCAGAAAAAAAGCAACCCCGGCAAGCATTTTCCAACTATCAATAGATGAAGCCATAATTAACTAAAGGTTAGTTGTTATTTTCAATGAGAACCTGACCTATGTCATATTGCACACTGATTACAGATATAATTTAATTGAGATAATTCAACCAATTTTATTTGTAAAATTTATGCAACCCTCCCCTAACCCAGTTTCCCTTTACGTTCGATACTTGCAAGCAATCGGATTTACCGCACTGCTCCTATATGCAGGGAAAACCCTTTTTGTACCCTTGTTTTTTGGCTTACTCATCGCCATCATTCTATATCCTGTTTGCAAATGGCTCGAAAATCATGGTTGGAAAAAGTCAATCGCCATATCCGCCTGTCTTCTTTTAGTAACAGTTGTATTTGCGTTAATTTTATGGATACTTGTTTGGCAAATAAATATATTCCTTACAGATTTACCTAAGCTAATTGGTAAACTCGGAACTGTTCAACAACAAATACAACAATGGATGACTACCCATTTAGGGGTCACCACCAATTTGGAAAGTACATGGAGTGATAAGCTCACCAGAAGTATGGGTACAATGTTGCAGAATACTATTGCAACCTCAATCAACACCCTTTTTACCACCCTACTCATTCCAGTGTATACAGCACTATTTTTGTACCATAGAAAAGTACTGGTAAACTATCTACAACTAATCACCCCCATCGAAAGCCAACCTCAGCTTAGCGTCATTTTACAACAAACAATTCATACTTATTATAATTTTATTAAAGGGATGTTGCTAGTCTATCTCATAGTAGGTATTCTTAACAGCATCGGCCTATATGCATTGGGTGTTCAAAATGCCATTCTTTTTGGTATGCTCTGTGCAGTGATGACAATCATTCCTTATATCGGAATTTTCGTTAGCGCCCTTTTACCTATTTCGATAATATGGATACAAACAGGCAATATCTGGTATCCACTAGGGGTAATTGCTATTTTTAGTTTTGTTCAATACCTAGAAGCCAATGTAATATTTCCAAAAGTAGTAGGAACCCAATTGCAAGTAAGCACATTGGCGATGCTAGTGGCAGTAATAGCAGGAGGTATTATTTGGGGTGTGGCGGGAATGGTGTTATTTATTCCTTTTGTTGCAATTTTAAAAATCAGCAGTGATCATATTGTGCAATTAAAATCAATCAACCTTTTGCTAGCTCGTAAATAACGAATTGCCTACTCACTTAAATTCAAAGCGTCATTCTCAATAAAAAATTGATACAACTTTACAAAAAGCCATTCCAATAAAGGTCTTCCGTAGCGACTTACTAAAATTAATATCAGCAGTATCAACAACCCATAAACACTTAAAATTAACCGTGCCTTTTCAGCCAAACGTATCCTAATCACGCTGTATTTTTTAATCAATGTTTACAATTAATTCAAAATAAAATTCAATTACTACTATTCTACTAACTCCTGCGGACGCTTTGCTTTCCAGTTGATATTTAATAAAATTGCGCCAAATGATATACAAACTAGTAAAGCCATCACTACCCATCCAAAAAATGGCGTAAATGTAATGAGCTTCAGTATAACAAAAATAATAATAGACACCAAAACAAGTCGGATAAAACTCCAATGAAAATTATTTCGATTATTGATCCAGTTGGCAGCCAATACAGAAGTTATAACTGTTGAAAGCAAGATGAGCGAGACGTACCCAAAAAGCAATAAAACAGCCACCGGCACACCAATTATAGTAACCAATAAAATCACTACAACTATTGGAATTAAAATAAAAAATGAAAATCCAACTCCAAGGGATTGCAAAGTTTTGCCAAAAGCGGTTTCCGCAGATTTTTTAATGGTAGCAGAAAATAGATACTGCACAACAATAATCATTAGTAATGCCATTCCAATGTACCAAAGAAAACCAAAAATGGTGACAGCTCCTAGATAGTACCATTCCCCAGTTCGAATACGCAAGGAAGGATCGAAAAGAGCCTTCCCCTTGACTGAGTTGTTTTTTAAACCAAGTGTGCCCTGTTTATTCCAATAACGGATATTGCCCTTAAAAGAAGCAGACTCGCCCAACACAATTGTTCTAGCTGCCAAAACAGTATTTCCACCAATACCACCGTTTATAGTAAGATGACCACCCCTCAAATCAACATCGTTCAAAATATTTCCATTCAAAGAGAATTCGCCAAACACCCCCAATATTTTACCATTCACATTGCCATTAATGGCAATATTCCCTCCACTGGCTAACAATCCGCCAATTTCAATTCCCTTATCTACTATTATATTTCCACCAGTAATCACAATTTCACCCAGTACATTTTTTCGAATTTGCAACTTACCTCCTGCACAGCGAATATCTCCACCCACCCATCCATTAAAGGTTATTTCACCCCCAGCAAGGATAATATCGTTGGTAACAGAATCATTAATAATAATGGTGCCCCCGGCAATCACCAAATCACCGTGAATAGGAGCATTGATGGTAACTTTGCCACCTATTATATACAAATTTTCATTTACAGGATGGGAAATAACAATATCTTTTCCAGATTCAATACGAAAGGCAGCCGCCTGAAAGATGCTGACAGCCAATAAAAAAAGAAGGGAAATTTTTTTCATGATGTAAATATTTTTTTAAAAATCGTTCGCTAAATGGATGAACTGATAATTTATTACTCCCATCAAAAATAGCATCGCTAAAAGTAACCTCCTGAATACAAATCTTTTAAATAAGTTATTTATCAACTTAATTAATAAGAAAAATACAATTGATAGAAAATGAAAAAATCTGCTATTTACTAAAAACTAGAGGTATAAATACATTGCAAATAAATACAATGCCTGAAAGCTTAAAAGAAAAATCAAACAATCCATTTCCCTTTTAACTGATAGGCTAATAAAAAAACAATTACTCCAATCCCAAAATACAAAATATGAAGCCAGTGGACAGCATGAATTAATAGTAATTGTATGGCAACCCATCCCGACACAACAAAACCTCCAGCCATTGCCCAATCATATCTACCTCGGTCTTTTTTTAAATTATAAAATACAGCCAATAAATTCACGCCCCCTACAAAAATCAGCAGCAATATTCCAGGAACCAGGTAACTACTAAAATAGGTACCTTCTAACAAACTCAATGACAGATTCAACAGGGATCCATCTGGCTGGCTGATTAACAGCAAGCCAGACAAAATAGCGGTAACCGAAAGAAAAGATATCAGTAAAAATAAAATGACTTTCATTAAATAAAATAATTTACAGGTTCTTACCTATTTCATAAATTAGTATCTAAATTTTAAAACCATTGGGTTGCCCATTAATAAAACATCTTACTTAGTCATCGATACAAGCCAATCAGTTCACCAAATGCAATAATATGCTCACTCATCGCTTTTTCTAATTGATTTTTGGTTGAGTTAACAGAAAGATCCAACAATGCATCGAGCGCATATATTTTAAAAAAGTAACGATGGGTACCAGAAGGAGGACAAGGGCCTGCATAGGAATGACGCTGAAAATCATTCAGTCCTTCAATTCCATGCACTTCGTTTTCCTTAATATGGTGAGTCACCGGAATATTCCAAACCAACCAGTGAACCCAGTCACCTTTCGGAGCATCAGGGTCATCTACAATTAAAGCCAGACAGGTAGATCCAGCAGGTATATGATCAATTGTAAATGAGGGACTCACATTAACACCATCACAAGTAAATTTGGAAGGAATTAAACCCTCCTGTGCAAAATCAGGACTAGTTAATGTAAGCTGCTTGTAATCAATAGCCCTTGTTGCCTCCCTATTCAATTTTGGATTACTCATATTATACAGATTAAGGACCTTCAGCAGGAGGAGGTAATTCATACGGAGGGGTTTCAAATGGATCCTCATCCGGAACAATATCTGGATCCTCTTCTGGAATAACAGGATCTTCAGGTTCTTCTAAATTTGGGATTTCCGGCCGTTTTGCCGGTTTAGGAATTTCAACTGGTGAGGGAGGCTGATTTTTTTTGGGCATAGAAAAAAATTAAAGAATCATAAAAATCGTACGTTGACATACTATAAACTCACATTCCAAAAGGATAAGTTTCAGGGATTTGAGTGTCATCCGAAGCATTATTTAAAGGATACAAAGCCCTCGTTTCATCAAAAAATATAAATGCATCGTATCTCAATGGTAAAATAGAAGGTACATAATTCCCATATTGTTCAAATTGAGATTGATATACTACCCCAATGGCACGATGTCCAATATGATTTTCAATTAAAGAGTCATTGTTGGCAAAATCATCCATCAGCAATAATTTATTAGCGTTACTAGCTTTATGCAATAGGTATTCCCAGCTCCCCTTAATAGCTTCTGGAAACTGAATATCCTGCATATCAGCACCCCAAGATCTACCAGCAATTACAGTTCCCTTATAAGAACCAAATCCTAATAAAAACACTCCCTTATCGGAATGATTCATTCGAGCCAATTCACCCAAATTGTACATCCCCTCCTCTACCATATCAGTAGCCCGTGCATCACCAATATGAGTATTGTGTGCCCAAACAATTACCTTGGATTGCTCTCCGTGTAATTTCAATAACCTATCCAAAGTATCAGCCATATGGCGATCTCGAATATTCCAACTATGTGGACCACCCTTTACCATCTCACGAAAATAATTTTCAGCATTAACTGAAATCAAAGCATTTTGTTCGGCACTGAAAACATTTTCATGATCGGTATTATAAGTGGGAAGTTTTTGTTGAATGGTTTTTAGTAAATGAACAACTTCGTTTTGGCATAGCTCAGGAACAAATTGTGATGCTTGGGCATAAGCACCCCCTTCATTTAATCGAAAGGGTTCAAAACAACGAAAGGCATTTTCTGCAATAACCAATGCAGCAGGATCCGTGGTTTTTAGATATTGGCGGATATTTTCCAAGCTTTCCCAAAGACTGTATACATCTAACCCGTAAAATCCAATACGCTTATTAACAGGTAAATTTCGATTATGACTTTGGAGCCAATCTGTCAAAGCAACAATTTCCCAGTTGGCCCACATCCAAGTAGGCCATCGATTAAAAGAATGTAATACATTGAATGCACTCTTAGTAGTATTGTCATGGCCCTTTATATACCGGTTTAAACGGTAACAATCAGGCCAGTCAGCTTCTACCGCAATGAAGCTGAAACCCTTTTCTTCAATTAACCTTTTGGTAATATAACTACGCCAGGTATAATATTCATGCGTTCCATGACTTGCTTCACCCAACATCACAATCTGGGCATCTCCAATTTTATCAAAAAGAGGTTGAAGGTCGGCTTTGCTTTGCAAAGGATAACCCCATTGCTTAATAGCGCTAACCACCTCCTGCTCATCCAAAAAAGCTTCTTTTGTGAAATAACGGCGCATACAAATAATTTAACTGGTAAATCAATGACCGACTACCTAATGAAATTCGAAAAATAGCAACTATTAAAGTTCAAACAAACTCCATTTAAATGATTTAGAAAATGCTAATAATCAACTAGGTAAATGATTGTTATCAGTAGTAGAAAACTAATACAAACAAGTTAAATGATTGCATGAGTAAAGTCAAAGCTTTTATTGATTAATATCATTTTATTAAATTTAAAGAGAGTATAAATTTGAAATAAAAAAAATTATGACAACAAATAACAATGAGTCAATCACAACATTACAAAACTTATTGAATTTTGACACTCGAAAATTCACTAGTGCTGAGATACAACTAAAAAACAGTTTGCCAAAATGGATTAGCAAAACAGGCTCTCTAAAACTTAAAACTGTATTACAGAGGTATTTGGATTATGTGAAGCAAAATCTACAAAAACTAGAAGCTATTTTCAAAGAAGAGCAAATAAATTCAATGAGTCTTACCAATCATGTAATGGAAGCTTTTATTAAGGAAGCTGAAGAAAAGTTATCAACCTGTACAGATGTAGAAATAAAAGATGCTTGTCTGTTAGCCTGTATACAAACAATCAATCACTTTAAAATAAGCACCTATGGAACAGCCGCAGCATTTGCCATAGCATTAAATAAGGAAAAACAAGCTATCCTGTTTCATGAAGCGGAAATCAATGAGAAACAAATTGATGATCGATTATCTCAACTTGCACAGCACGAAATTAATCTTAAAGCTAAAACTCCCATAACACTACACGAATAATATATACATATGATATCATCCATTCATGAGGAAGTAATTATTACAGATGGAAATGATAGCCTTACAGGAGAGCTTCATATTTCGAAATATACAAAATCTGTCATTATTTTTTCACATGGATGCGGCAGTAGCAGATATAGTAAACGAAACCAACAGGTAGCCAAATACCTCCAAAAAAATGGACATGGAACACTATTATTTGATCTATTAACAGAAGAAGAAGATATAAAATATCAAAATAGATTCGACATTGATCTACTATCAAAAAGATTAATAGTTGCAACGCAATGGCTAGAAAATAAAAAAGAAACAAAAGATTATTCAATAGGATATTTCGGAGCAAGTACAGGTGCAGCAGCAGCGCTAACAGCTGCCGCATACCTTCCGCAAATCAAAGCGGTAGTATCGCGCGGAGGTAGGCCTGACTTAGCGAAGGAAATATTATCGAGAGTAAAAGCTCCCACACTATTAATCGTAGGAAGTTTAGACACAGAAGTGGTGCAGTTAAATATAAAAGCCTACAACCAAATGAATTGTGAAAAAAAAATAGAAATTATAGAAGGCGCTACACACCTATTTGAAGAAATGGGGAAAATGGAAATTGTATCAGTAATGGCAGATAATTGGTTTAGAAATTATTTAGCAACAGCAAAATTGTAAAAATGTTCCGCAACAGAATAGAAGCAGGAATAGAACTTGCAGCAAAGTTAACAAAATACAAAAAACAATCAGCAATACTATTGGCCGTTCCACGGGGAGGAGTGCCGATAGCCTATGCAGTTGCAAAGGAATTATCATTACCAGTAGAACTACTGTTGACAAAAAAGATAGGTCATCCAATGAATAAAGAATTTGCAATTGGAGCAGTAAGTACAAATGATTATTTTATAACTAATCCTGAAGATATTTCAGAGGAGTATATTAAAAATGAATTAAATCGGATAAGAAAAAGGCTGAAAGAAATGAAAGAGAAGTTCAAAAAGAATAATGAACCAACCAATTTACAAGAAAAAATAGTAATCATAATTGATGATGGAATAGCTAC
>CANJAW010000138.1:0-7527 GCA_947472215.1 Chitinophagaceae bacterium | reverse complement strand
GGTTGGATGTGGTAGCACTTTATGAAGAAACCTATTTTTACGAAATCAAAACTTCATTAAAAATTCATTAAAAAAATTAACGGCCATTGAGGTTGGGTAAAATCGTATTGGCTTTAAAAACTAGCTAAAAATTAAGTACGTCACCCAACTCATTAAATAAGCCAGTGTGGTCATGTACACCAACTGAATGGCTGGCCATTTCCAACTGCGGGTTTCTCTTTTTACCACTGCCAGTGTACTCATGCATTGCATGGCCAGCACATAAAAAACAAGCAATGAGAGCCCCGAGGCAAGGTTGTATACCTTAGTTCCGTCGGCCCTTACTGCAGCCGACATTTTTTGACGGAGTGTATTGTTGTTATCATCGGCATCATCGCCTACACTATAAAGGGTGGCCATGGTTCCCACAAATACCTCTCTCGCAGCAAAAGAAGTTATTAGCGCGATACCTATTTTCCAATCGTAGCCTAATGGACGAATTACTGGTTCAATCGCCTTTCCCAAGATGCCTGCAAAAGAGTTTTGCAACAATTCAGTTTTACGTTGTTTATTCAATTCCTTTTGCTGCTGTGGATGAGTTTGGATGAGCTGCACATAACGGCTAGTAACTGCAGCCATTTTAGCGGAAGGGCCGTAGGAACTTAATACCCATAATAACAAACTGATTACCATAATAATTTTGCCCGCCTGAAACACAAATATTTTTGCCTTCTCCACCATGGTGGCCAAGGCATTGCCCCACCTTGGACTACGGTACACCGGCAGCTCCAATATGAAGAAACTCCTTTCCTTTATATCGATAAACCAGCTCATTACAAAAGATACCAACAGTGCCATTACTGTGCCCAGCAGATACAATGCCATCATTACCAGTCCCTGTATACTTAAAAAACCAAAATACAATTTAGATGGAATCACCAAAGCAATTAAAATGGTATATACCGGCAGCCGTGCACTACAACTCATTAATGGGGTAACCATAATCGTTAGCAACCGCTCCTTTCTGTTCTCGATGTTTCGAGCGCTCATGATGGCAGGTACCGCACAAGCCAGACCACTAATCATCGGCATTACACTTTTTCCATTAAGCCCTACACTGCGCATCAGTTTATCTGTAAGAAAACTAATCCGTGCCATATAACCAGTGTCTTCCAGCAGGGTGATCATCCCAAATAAAATCATAATCTGCGGTATAAAAATCAGTATCCCACTTAAACCGGCCACTACGCCATTAATCAACAAATCGCTCCACCATGATTGGGGTAATACATTTCCTAGCCAACCGCTCAGTTTTCCGAAGCTCCATTCTATTGCATCCATGGGATAGTGTGCAACCCAAAACACACTTTGAAATAACAAAAATAAAACAGCCAGTAAAATCAAATATCCCCACTTTCTATCCAATAAAATATTGTCGAGCTTTTCTGTAAAAAGTGTCTTTTGCAAAGGGTCCGCTTCAACTACAGTTTGGCTCATGATATGCTTGATCCGGCCATAGCGCTTCATGATTTCCTCCGCCTGCGTTTTGGTGGGGTTGAAATTATTGGCAACAGCAATCCCTTCAATACGCTGCTGCAAAGCAGGCTCTAATTTAAAATGCTCATGGTTAATAAGATAATGTAAAGCTGTGTAATCACTTATTTCCGGTAATAGCCCTTTCATTTCTTCGATCGGCTTTTCGGACAAAGATGAATTGTCAATAAACTCGCGAGGAGCTGTAAAATTGGCATTGAATGTTTGCTCAATAACTTTTTTTAGGGGGGGGATCCCCTTGTTCTTCCTAGGGTTAATAATTACCACCGGTACCCCTAATTCTCTTTCCAAACCGCTGATATCAATTTCGGTCCCTTTCTTATTGGCTAGATCGGTCATGGATAAAGCCATTACCACGGGTATTTTCAAGTCAATAATTTGTGAGCAGAACAATAGATTCCTTTTCAGGTTACTGGCATCAGCCACTAGTAATACCATATCGGGCTTAATATCTTCATCCTGCTGCAACAAGACTTTATATGCAACCCATTCATCTGATCGCTTTGGATAGAGGCTATACGTTCCAGGTAAATCGATTAGCGTAGCAGTTAGATTTTCTCCGATAAGGCATTGCCCGGTCTTTTTATCTACCGTTACGCCAGGAAAATTGCCCACCTGCTGATTTAATCCTGTTAAAGCATTGAACAGGGAGCTTTTCCCGCTATTGGGGTTTCCTACTAATGCTATATTAATATTTTTCTTCAAAATAGAATGTACTCAGCCGATTGGTAGATTACTGAAATGCAAAAATACCCCCTAACAATGGTTTATGGTTACGAAATAAGAAACTAGGTAAATGTAATGAAAAAGAATGGCCAAAAATATGCGTTCCAGCATGCTTTGAAAAGATGTACGATACAATCTTTGAAAAATGACATTTTAAATGATTGGGATCTGGGCGAAATCCGGCTGGACTGGATAAATGCTCGGCTTTAGACTTGCCTTAAAGATGTTGTAGGAAATTTTAGCCCCGGTGGTAAAATAATTTACAGTTTGTTTACAATAGTAGGAGCTGGCTGAATTACCTTTGTACAATTAATAAAACTAACCCATGAAGCAACTATTTTGGCTATTGTTCTTTTCATTTCATTTTGCTGGCGCTCAAAAGCTGAAAAAGGCTGACAAGCTGATCTTGTCAAATCTTGAGAAACACATCACTTATTTATCCGATGACTTACTAGAGGGTAGAAGAACCGGCACAAAAGGAGAGAAGTTGGCTTATGAATACATCAGCAAAGAATTCGAAAAAGCTGGCTTGGTGGCAAAAGGTGAAAACGAAACTTGGCTGCAGGAGTTTGAAGTGAATGATGGAAAAGAATTAAACCCTATTTCTCATTTAATTATTAATGGCAATGACCTGAAAGTTAACGAAGACTATTTTCCTTTCTTCACAAGTCCGGATGTATCTCTAGAAGCAACTGCCTCTTTAGCTTTACAGGAAAATGCAAGCCCTTGGTTTTACGATATCAAAGAATTAATCGAAGCCAGTAAAAAAAATCCGCATGCAGATTTAATGGAGGGGATTGTGTCAAAGGCAACGGATGCGGCAAAAAAAGGAGCTAACGCGTTTTTTATTTTTAATAGCAACTCCATCAATGATGGTCTGAAATTTGAACCCAAAGCAATATCCAGTTCCGTTGTTATTCCTATCATATATGTAACCAAGGCCGCTACCAAAAAGTACCTGACCGACGAGACGGCTACATTGGATATAAAACTTAAAATTGCTATTGATAATAAAAAAAGAATAGGTCACAATGTAATTGGATATATCAATAACGATGCTCCTACGACTATTGTTATTGGCGCTCACTATGATCATTTGGGATACGGAGAGGATCATAACTCCCTCTTCACAGGCAGTAATCCTGAAATACACAATGGCGCCGACGATAATGCCAGTGGAACTGGTGCTCTAATAGAGTTGAGTAAAATGCTGAAGGCTGGCATCAAATTTAAAAACAATAATTTCCTCTTAATCGCTTTTTCAGGCGAAGAGTTAGGCTTGTTTGGATCAAAATATTTTACCGAACACCCTACCACCGATTTTTCCAAGATTAATTATATGATTAATATGGATATGATTGGAAGATTGAAAGATAGCTCTCGGGGATTAAGCATTGGAGGCTATGGCACTTCGCCGGAGTGGGGAAATTTGTTGATACAAAAAGATAAATATTTTAATTTAAGTATGGACAGTAGTGGCACAGGGCCAAGTGACCACAGCTCTTTTTATAGGAAGGGAATTCCAGTATTATTTTTCTTTACAGGCACGCACAGTGATTACCATAAGCCATCCGATGATGCCGATAAAATTAATTTTGTAGGCGAACTGCAAATAGTAAAATTGATTTATTCATTGATTGAAAAAGCTAACATCAAAGGTCAACTAGCTTTTACCAAAACCAGAGAAATCCCTATGAGCACTAAGAGTAGCTTTAGAGTTACCCTAGGCATCATGCCGGATTACACCTACAGTGGCGAAGGGATTAGGGCAGATGGTATAACCGATGGTAAAATAGCTCAAAAAGCAGGAATTCAGGCCGGTGATATCATTCTGCAAATCGGAGCGCATGCCTTTTCAGATATGCAGTCTTATATGGAAACCTTAAATAAATTTTCAAAAGGTGATGCTGCCCGGATAAAGGTAAAAAGATTAGCGGCTGAACTAATATTTGATATTGTTTTTTAATTTGATTACGCTTTGTACTAGAGGAGGAAAAACACTACCAAGAAACCATGCCAATATTTTGAGTTTTCGGCAGGGATTCTGATTTAAATTTCTGAAATTTACATAATAGCAATACTCACCTTTAGGGATTAATACCATGAAACTTAAAATTGATAACGAAAGCATTGCGCAAGAATTTTTTGAAGATGCTGTCCTTTTAGGGATTGTAGCTCCCATAAAAGACTATCTTTTTAGCTGGCACCTAAACCAGATTTTTGGTTTTAATTTTAGAGTTAACAACGATATTGAAATTGTGTTAACCAAACAGCAGCGTAAGTATTTTTTTTCAATTTACGAATATGCTGTTCCATCTACCTCTATTACCCACTACCTATACAATAACCAATTTGACGGTGAATACCTGCTACCTGAATTTAAACACCTTGATTTTGTATGGCTCATCAAGGGGGAGTTCATTTCTGAAAAAGAATTGAAAACGCTGATGCAGTCAATAAAATCACTTCCCGGCATACAGTTGGTAAACGAAATGACGAATGAAAAAATAAAAAATAAGCAGCACCTTATTTTTTAATTACCTGACAAAATTATTTTTTGCATTGATGCTTGATACTGAAATGCTAATTAACTTGTTTTCAATTTAAAACTATGTGGGAAGAAAAGAACAATGCCTTGTACAAAAAATTTGCCTTCCATGATTTTTCGGAGGCATTTGGATTTATGACTCGCGTGGCGATGGAAGCTGAAAAAATGAACCATCATCCCTTATGGACCAACGTATATAACCAAGTGGAAATATGGCTAAATACCCATGATGCTGGAGATGTAGTTACAGATAAGGATCGGCAACTTTCTTCAAAAATTGACAAGCTGATGTAATTTGCCAGATTGGCTAGATAGGGTTTTTCGGCTAGTCAGAATTAACTTTTTATAGTAATTACAGTTGGCTGCTGCTTGATAAAAATACCCACTGGAAGAGTAAATTGATCCAATCCGTAAAGTCGAAAAATATTTGTAACCTCTTCTGCTGCCGCTGGATTTACAGCTACCAATAATCCGCCGCTGGTTTGAGGATCAGCCAAAATTGACTGCTGATAGGCTGTAATAGGGCCTATTTTTTTGCCATAACTATCCCAGTTTCTTACTGTGCCTCCTGGAACCGACTGCTGATCGAGATAACCTGCAAGGTCGCTGATAATAATAGGGATATTTTTAAAATCAACTACTGCACTCAGTCCACTTCCCTCAGCCATTTCTACCAGGTGACCAAGTAATCCAAATCCTGTCACATCTGTCATTGCAGTCACACCTTTTATTTTACCCAGTGCTTCACCTATTGCATTCAATTGCATCATTTGATTGGCCGCCACTCCCTTGTGTTGGTCGAGTAAGATTCCTTTTTTTTCTGCCGTTGTTAAAATGCCCACACCCAAAGGCTTTGTCAAAAATAAAATATCTCCTTCTTTAGCTAGATTGTTTTGCTTAATGTTTTCAATCGGCACGAGTCCATTTACTGCCAATCCAAATATTGGCTCTGGAGAATCGATGCTATGTCCACCAGCCAGTGGAATACCTGCTTCTATACATATGCTCCGGCTACCTTCAATTACTTTTTGCGCAATAGCAGGAGGCAAAACATTGATTGGCCAACCTAAAATTGCGATTGCCAAAATAGGCTTTCCTCCCATGGCGTATACATCACTAATTGCATTGGCAGAGGCGATTCTTCCAAACTCATAGGGATCATCTACAATCGGCATAAAAAAATCTGTAGTCGAAATCAGCGCCGTCCCATTTCCAAGGTCATACACTGCAGCATCATCTTTGCTATGGTTACCAACTATTAATTTATTATTATCCGGAGAAGCAATATTACTCGACAAAATTTCATCCAAAATTTTAGGAGCTATTTTACAGCCGCATCCTGCACCATGAGAATATTGAGTAAGTTTGATTGTATCCAATTGCGGATTTTCCATTTGATCGATTTTGTGTTGGCAGTTATTTATTTAGTAGCATTGAAAATATTTTCTGGCGCTCGCTTTGCAACCCCCACTGACTGGGCTATAGCTGCAATATCCATCTTATTGAAAGAAATGGTAGTCAACAATTCGGATAGCGGCCCTCTGTTGTGAAGGCCTTTTTCATAATACTTGTCATAATATTTTAATAAAATGCGAAAGCACTCCTTGTGATTGTTTTCCAATAAATGATTGATGGCCGTTTTTGTTTCCAGTCCACCCAGTCTCTTTTGTATCCGTATGATGGCATTCACCAGTTTTTCCTTTTCAAATTTTCCATATTCTATTGAAAGATAATGTAACCTTTCTTCAAATGGAATATTGATAAAGGTTACCGTACTGTTGCGCATCGTATCCCACAGGGCAGTAGGGATATTTAAAAGCCCTATTCGCTGACTTTCATCTTCCATGTAAATCACTGCTGTTGCAGGCTTGAAAGGGGCAGGGTCAATTTGAGTATTCACCTGATGGCTTACTCTAGCCAGCTCAACGGCTAGCAAGTTTTCAAACATTTCTTGCGATGGTTGCGGTTCTTCACCCAATGCTCCAAAGGCTGATCCTTTGTGATTCGCCAATCCCTCCAAATCTATAACAGCATTCCCTACACGCTTTAATTCCTTTAAAACCAGTGTCTTTCCAGTACCGGTATATCCGCCTATTATTGTAAAATTGTACTTTTTTTCAAATTGTGACCTCGCCCATTGCCTGTACATTTTATACCCACCTGACAAAGTATACACTTTGAATCCATACAGGTCTAGCAACCATGCTATACCCGCACTTCGCATACCTCCCCGCCAACAGTGAACAAGAACCGTTTGTTGAGAAATAGACGCTACATTTCCCTTTTTTATTTTTTTTTCATTTAGTAAATTCTCCACTACGTCCAACATTCCTCGCATTTTTACGCCAAAATAATCCAACCCAATCTTAATCGCTACTTCCCTGCTTTGCTGTTTGTAAGCAGTGCCCACCACCTTTCTTTCTTCATCAGTAAATAAAGGAAGGCTGAATGCACCTGGAATATGGGCATGCAAATATTCTCCCGGACTTCTTACATCCAGTACCGTATGTTGTGCTGCCAGTTCTAGAAAAGGCTCTATCGTAATTTTTTGAACTGCCATTTTGTTGTAGCCTTTTTGATAGGATTGTTATTCATTTAATGAGCGTAAATATACTAACAAAAAAAGCTGCTGAAAAATTCAGCAGCCCTTAAAATATTTAATTCTATCAGCGTATGAAATTATCCATTCATAGAAGTCAGAAACTCCGCATTATCTTTTG
>CANJAW010000137.1:0-7530 GCA_947472215.1 Chitinophagaceae bacterium | reverse complement strand
TGCCGTTGTTGGTCTTTTGACCAACAACCGAAGTTGGCGGCATGCTTACCCGTTGCTGAAATTATACTATTTCAACGCTTCGCATGTTGGTCAAAAGACCAACATGGGCTTGAGATGATTGTTTGATTTTGGTGAAAGGTGAATGGTCAATGGTGAATGGTGAAAATTCGGCCATCTTGTTTTTTCTAGACTATTATGCTAATTCATCCAGCACACTATCAGCTATCAGTTTTCCATTGCCCATTGCCCATTCACCCCTTTCATCCAGCACACTATCAGTTATCAATTATCAGTTATCCATTATCTTTTGAATTCATTGCCTTCGCCTCCACAGCCGGCGGGGCTGCGTAACTGCAACGCCGCTGCTTTTGCTTCTTTTTTAAAATTTGCTGCGCCATTTTAAAAATTCCGCCTCCGGCGAAACCGAACCAAAAGAGGCGGCTTATGCAGCTACTGGTTTAATTTCGAACAAGGGGACAAGGACACTAATAGATGATAGACCGATTGGGTGAATTGTGAATGGTGAAAATTCGACCATTTTGCTGTTGCTAAACAAGTATGCTAATTCATCCAGCACACTTTCAGTTATCAGTTATCCATTTTCCAATTCACCATTGACCATTGCCCATTCCCCATTATCAGTTATCCTTTTATCAATAAATTTCTTTTTTGTTGTAATTCTGTTGAATAAGGCAAAGTTTTGTATATACGATTGGCATTTTTTCATAAATCAGGTTTCAGCCATTATCATTTTACATTAAAGACTTACTTTTACCGAATGCAAAAAAAATTATTTCTCCTTGATGCATTTGCCCTTGTTTTTAGGGCCTATTATGCGCTGATTCGCAATCCTCGCATTACCAGTAAGGGTAGAAACACCAATGCCCAATTTGGGTTTACCAATACTTTAATTGATTTAATCAATAACCAAAAGCCTACGCATATGGCAGTGTGTTTTGATACACATGCACTTACTGAAAGGCATACTGATTTTGCAGATTATAAGGCTAATCGGCAAGAAACACCTGAAGATATTCTTTCTGCTGTACCGGATATTAAGCGAATTATTGAAGCACTCAATATTCCTGTAGTGGCCATTGATGGATACGAGGCGGATGATGTAATTGGTGCATTGGCAAAGCAGGCAGAGAAAGCGGGCTATGAAGTATTTATGGTTACCCCCGATAAGGATTACGGCCAATTGGTGTCTGAAAATATTAAAATATACAAACCACCTTATCAGGGAGGTAGTATTGAAATTTTAGGTCCGGAAGAAATTTGTGCCAAATGGGGAATTAATAATGTAAGTCAGGTGATCGACATGTTGGGCTTGATGGGAGATGCAGTGGATAATATACCCGGAATAAAAGGGATTGGCGAAAAGACTGCCGCCAAATTATTGCAGGAATATGGCACGTTGGAAAACATCCTCGATCATGCAGATGAAATAAAAGGATCTGTTGGCGAAAAAGTGAGATCAGGAAAGGAGATGGCTATTCTTAGTAAAAAATTAGCGACCATTATCATCAATGTGCCAACAGAATTTCATGAAGAAAATTTTAGGATAAAAGAGATGAACCGCGAGGCGCTGAAAGAAGTGTTTACTGAGTTGGAATTTAAAGCAATGGCAAAAAGAATTCTGGGTGAAGAAATTGTGTTGGATTTAGGACCTGACAGTTCAGCTGCTGTTAAAAACAATCCGATTGCAGTCAATGGCCAACTCGATTTATTTGGCAATGCAGTTGAACAGCCGGCGATGAAAGTATTCAATGAGCCCGATGTAGAAATAGGTGCTGGCAATGATTTGGTAGCGGATAAAAATATTAATAATACGCCTCATCAATACCAATTGATCAACACGGATGAGTCAATTGAAGCATTAAAGAAAATGCTGGTATCGGCTCCTGAAATCTGTTTTGATACAGAAACAACCGGACTGGATGCTAACAATGCGGAATTGGTTGGAATGAGTTTTTCCATCCTACCCGGCGAAGGATATTATGTTCCTTGTTCTGATAATAGGGAAGAATGCATCTTGTTGCTAAAAAGCTTTGAGTCAATATTCAATGATGAATCCAAAACATGGATTGGACAGAATATAAAATATGATTTGTTGATATTGAAGTGGTATGGTTTTACATTGAAGGGGAATATTTTTGATACCATGTTGGCGCATTATGTGCTGGAGCCCGAAGGGAAAAGAAGCATGGATGCCCTTAGTGCGAAATACCTTGGTTACATGCCGGTTTCCATAACCGAACTTATCGGGAAAAAAGGAAAGGGTCAGGGTAACATGAGAGAGGTGGAGTTGGATATAATCAAAGAGTATGCGGCGGAGGATGCTGATATCACCCTTCAATTAAAAAATGTTTTTCTCCCTCAATTGGCTGCTAAATCAGTAGAAAAGATTTTTTATGAGGTAGAGAATCCTTTGGTAAAAGTATTAACCGACATGGAGTTTGAAGGGATTCGAATTGACGAGTCTTTTTTAAATGTGTATAGTAAACAGTTGGAGATAGAAGCAAAAGTAAGTGAAGAGAGCGTGTATGAGCAGGCGGGTGTTCGATTCAATTTGGCAAGTCCCAAACAATTGGGTGAAGTGTTGTTTGAAAAATTAAAGCTAGATCCTAAGGCAAAAAAAACCAAGACAGGGCAATATGCAACCGGCGAAGATGTGCTGGCAAAATTGGCTCACCAGAATAAAATTTGCGATGACATTTTAACTTTCCGAGAGTTAACCAAATTAAAGAATACGTATATTGACGCATTGCCTTTATTGATTAATAAAAAAACAGGCAGGGTGCACACTAGCTATGCACAGGCGGTGGCCGTAACAGGTAGACTTAGCAGCACCAATCCAAACTTACAGAATATTCCGGTACGAACGGAAAGGGGGCGGGAGATAAGAAAAGCATTTATACCTAGGGATGAAAATCATGTATTGATATCAGCCGATTATTCGCAGATTGAATTAAGAATTGTAGCCGCCATTAGTGGAGACGTAAATATGTGTGAGGCTTTCAAAACAGGAAAAGACATTCATACAGCTACGGCAGCCAAAGTGTTCAATGTAGAAGAATCGGAAGTGACCAAGGAAATGCGGTATCGGGCTAAGAGCGTGAATTTTGGAATTATCTATGGACAAGGTGCATTTGGGTTGGCAGAAAATCTAGCCATATCAAGGTCGGAGGCAAAAGAGATCATTGATAATTATAAAAAGCAATTTCCCAATATTCAAAAGTATATGGATGATACCATCAATTTTGCAAAAGAAGCAGGGTATGTAGAGACCTTGATGGGGCGGAAGCGGTGGTTAAGGGATATTAATTCAGCTAATTTTACTGTGCGTGGTTTTGCTGAGCGAAATGCGATTAACTCTCCAATCCAAGGCTCTGCGGCAGACATGATTAAACTGGCGATGATTAAAATTCATGCGGAATTTAAGCGACAAAACTTTAGATCAAAAATGTTGTTGCAGGTGCATGATGAATTAGTGTTTGATGCACACAAGGATGAGGTGGAAATTATAAAGCCTGTGATATTACATTGTATGCAAACAGCCTTGGCATTGCCCAATGGCGTACCTACGGATGCAGAAATTGGAGAAGGCAATAATTGGTTGGTAGCGCATTAATTTCTATATCCGGTGACTCACCCCACCCGGTGACTCACTGCGATCGGTGACTCACCGGAAGGGGGAACCAACGGTAACATGGATTATTGTAGGAAATAATATACAAAATGTGTATATTGATAGAGATCTTTGGCGGTGACTCACCGGTTGCGGTGACTCACTCCTACCGGTGACTCACCGGAAGAGGTAGATAAAATAGAAAAAATGCCCACGCCCGAAACACTCAAAGCTCATTTTTCCCCAGTTGAGCATTACCATATTGTTTGTAAAAGCATTGACGGGCTTTTACTTTTTCAGGATCATCAAGACTATAAAACCTTTAAGGAGCGGTTTAAAATATTTACAGGGGACTTCTTGGACGTCTGGAGTTTTTGTCTCCTTACCAACCATACTCATCATATTATTAAAACAAAGTCCTCGGCATCTATCTATCAATTGATACACCAGATTCCCAAAAAGGAGCGGACAAATTCAATGAATAATTTTTATGACGAGCATGAAAATGAAGTTTTTTTCAATAAAGTGATAGAGCGTCAAATGAACAGCTTTTTGGTTTCCTATGCCAATTATGTCAACAATAAATATGAAAGGAAGGGAGGTATTTTTCAAAAGCCCTTTAAAAGAATACAAATTAATGGGGAAGCTCATTTGCAGCAAGCCATCATCTATACCAATGCCAACGCTCAGAAACATCAACTGGTAAAGGATTACAAAAATTATCCTTTTTCATCTTACCTGCCAGTAGTACAAAATGACCATAGCTGGGTAGATTCTGAAAAAGTACTAGAATTTTTTAATGGGATAAATAATTTTATCTTTACTCATAATCAACAAGCAGCATATTTTTATCAAAAAGATTGGCCCTCATCAAAATTGGAATAACACCCGGTGAGTCACTCCCTCCGGTGAGTCACTCCCTCCGGTGAGTCACCGGAAACTTTATCTTAATCAACTTTTCATTATGGAAAAACCTACCTTACTTTACTGTTACGACGCCTACTGCGGCTGGTGCTATGGATTTAGCCCAGTAATAAAAATAATCGCGGATCAATACAAGGATCGTCTTGATTTTGAAGTGTTAAGTGGGGGAATGATTCTCGATGAAGAAGCCAAGCACATTAGCATTACTGCCGATTACATTCAAAAAGCCTATAGCGTAGTTGAAGAGCATACCGGAGTTAAATTTGGAAATGATTATTTATGGCATATCAACCATCCAGACTTAAGTGATTGGTATCCGGCATCTGAAAAACCTGCCATCGCACTTTGCATTTTCAAGGAATTTTATCCAGATCGGCAGGTTGAGTTTGTAACAGATCTTCAATATGCCCTTCATTTTGAAGGAAGAGATCTCTGCGATGACGAATCCTATCGGCATTTACTGGAAAAATATTCAATTCAGCCCGAAACATTCTATGCTAAATTAAAATCGGAAGCCTACAAGGAAATGGCCTACTATGAATTTGCTCTTTGCAAACAATTACAAATTACCGGTTATCCAGCAGTTTTACTGCAGCTCAGTGAAACTAAGTTTCATCTATTGTCTAGAGGCTACACTAGTTATGAAAACTTGAAAGAAAGACTTGACCAAGTATTATCAGAATTGGCGAATTAATCAAGGAGTTTTTCTGCAAGGATTGAGCAAAAAAAAACTGCTGATTAATCAGCAGTTTTTTATCTATAACTTAGTTTTTAGCAGGAGGGGTATTTCCTCTTTGCGGCCTCATGGAAGGCTCAATTTCGTCTTTCCATTTTTTCATTTGGTCTGCACTGAAAATCGCTTTTAATTTTATGTCTCTTGCATCCGACAGCTCCTTTCGCTTGGCCATCATCGCGTCTCTATCTGTTGAGCCGCTTGCCCGCATTTCTTCCATTGCCTTTTGCGATGAACTGTTATAATCAGCAAAAATTGATTCCGTTTTTTTGGTAGCGTCGGCATCCAAATTTAAGGGAACAAGCTTTTCCATGGCAGCCTTCGTTCTTTCTTCAGGTGTTTGGCGTTGTCCACCCCCACCTTGTGCATTTACAGCAGTAAAGCTTAATAATGCAGTAGTCAATAGCAATGCAATTTGTTTTTTCATGGCAAATAAATTTTTAGGTTATACGATATATTAAAAGTTAGACGATTATTGTAAGCCAAACTGTCGGCAAAGGTTATTTCGTCGTTTTTTTCTTTCCTTCATCCTTCTTTCCGAATACTTTACTGCATAAAGAATCAAAAGCTGGAAGTTGAGCTGGCTTACAAAGCTGTCGAATATTTTTTATATGGGTAAACATATTTACCTCCATTATTTTATGTGCTGCAGCTGACTCGTCTCCGAGCGATTGGATGACGGAGTCGCTAAAATTTCCTGACACTAATTTTTTAAGCTGCTCATTTTTATTTGTTCCAACATTTTCAAAAAAGCTCTTTATTTTAACTCGGTAGAGCTTGCTAGTAGTATCATATTGCAGCAATTGTTCCTGATCAAATCCGATTTCTTTTTTCAAAAAATTGGATATCACGGTTTTTCTATCTTGCTTGGCTCCTTGCTTGGCCCTGTCTTTATTAAGCAAAAGAAATGCAAGCAATACAATATTTACGGAAAGTAAAATTGTAATGGTGATTAGAAATACCTTTCGCTGGTTTGGATTATTTATAATCATGGTTCTGAGTTTTCATTGTCATAAATAGTAGCTACCGTATAAGAAAATTCATCAGAGGATGCCTGAAGGGATTGTTCTGATATCACTACGGCTTGTTCTGAGGCATAAAAAATCACAGCGGTTAAATTAACAACCATCAACATTGCCAATCCCGGAATTGCGATACTGGGTCTGCCTATTAGCAATGCTGCATTTTCCCACCAACTACCGCTCTTTTTGTTTTGCAACCTACTGTTAACCCGTGAAAGAAGAAATGGCTTTGGACTGGCCCTCTCTATGTTGTTGACACTGTTGAAAGCTTCTTCAACCAAATCATATATGGTTTGTTTATTTTTCATAACGGAATTTTTATTGGTCCGACAAGTTTTCGTAATAATAATTATGTAACAAAGTTTTTAAATTTGCTTTCGCCCTGCCCATCAGTGCCTCAACGGCATACAAACTTTTATTCATTATTTCAGCAATCTCTTGGTGGCTCTGACCTTCTAATTTATGCAGCGTAAAAGCCACCCTTTGTTTATCAGGCAATTTTTTCAGTGCAGCAAATAATTCGGCGGCCCTTTCTTTTTGTTCCAATTGTACACCCGGATGATAGAACTCTACTGGTGTATATTTTTCACTGTCAGCGTTGCCAAATAAACTTTGAACTATACCAAATCTTTTTTTTCTTTTTTTCTTTTTTTCATGATCTAAGGCCTTTGAAATGGCAATCCGGTAAAGCCAGGTTGATAATTTTGATTCGCCTTTAAAAGAGCTAATGGAAAGATATACCTGCTCAAAAACCTCCTGTGTAATATCATCTGCATCTTCCTCATTTTGCACAATACCAACGGCGGTATTATACACCATATGTTGATACTGGTCCATCACAGCGACAAATCCCAATTGATCTCCCTGCTTTAATTTTCTAATTAATTCTTCTGGCTGGTTTACCACATTAAATTTATTAAGGCCACCTAAAAATACCTAAAAATTGTGACTCGACCCGCCACTTGGCCTTGACATTCCCTCTCCCATCCTTCCATCCCTATATTGTCCATCTCCACCATTATATGACCTTGAAGCTACTCCAAAATTCTTAAGACTATAGCTAAAAGTGAGCATAAAATATTGCTGTAACACCTTATTTCTAGCATCTTCAATATAAGCACCTGTTACTGTTCGGATGATGCTTTGATTTTGTTTTAGTAAGTCAAAAACAGACAGTTTTAACTCCGCCGCCTTTTTCTTCCAGAATTTTTTACCGATTC
>CANJAW010000136.1:0-7535 GCA_947472215.1 Chitinophagaceae bacterium | reverse complement strand
CCTGTTCTACTAAGTTTCTGATATCCTCCACCGAATTATTACTGGCAGCATCTAGCTCATGTATATTTAAAGAGGTGCCGGCATCAAACGAAATGCAGCTATTACAGCTATTACAGGCCTCTCCTTCTTTGGTGCGGGTTTCACAATTGATGGTCTTTGCCAAAATTCTAGCACAAGTAGTTTTACCTACTCCTCTTGGTCCACAAAATAAAAAAGCATGCGCAAGCTGGTTATTTTTGATAGCATTCTTGAGTGTGGTAGTGATGTGCGACTGACCAACTACTGTTGAAAAAATCTGCGGCCGATATTTCCGTGCCGATACAATGAATTTATCCATATAGTGAAATTGCCCAAAGGCAGCATTATTTTGATTGGTTATTATACCTGCAAGTTAATAAACCCTTCCCTCTTTTCGATAAAAAGCTATCTGCCTAAAAACTGCCTTTTTTAAACAATTGGTTGTTTTTCATTTCTCCTACTCATTTCTATTACACATATACTATGATAGCATCGGATGTCGTTTAAATTCTTTCGTTCTATCGAATAAATAACGGAAGGTGGTAAGGTTTCTGCTGCGAAAGGTATCACCCAGTCCTTCTGCCACATTGATCATTTTGGGGTTAAAATCTCCGATCCATTGCATTTCATATTGGGTATATGCTGTATCAGGATGTTGGATGAGTTTAGCGGCTTCACCGATGATATAAGCATCAATGCCTTTTCCTTGCCATTCCGGGACTACCCCAAATACAATGCCACTGAATTTTTTATTGGGTTTGAATTTTTTAATCCATAAAAATTTCAGTTTATGAAGCAGATCAAACTTTCCATTTAAATATTTAAACCACTGATTTAAATCTGGGATATTTACAAACATGGCGATCGGTTCATTTTTGTGGTAAGCAAACCAAATCAGTTTTTCATCCATTACAGGCTTCATTTTTTTAAAAAGCAGCAGTACCTGTTCTTTGGCCATTTGTTTTAAGCCTCCATGCCCTGCCCATGCTTTATTATAAACAGTAGTGAAATCAGCCGCAAATGATTCGAATTGATCTTTTTTTATGTGTTTAGAGCAAAATGCTGGGTTGTTGTCAAATATAGCATGTCGATCATGAATCTTTTTTTGCAGAGGCGCCTTTGGATGAAGACCGAAACAAATTTGGTGAAAAAAAGGCTTAAAACCATAGTTTTCAAGGAGCTCCTTATAGTAGGGTGGATTGTAATTCATTCCATACATCGGTTCATCGAAACCTTTGGTAACCAGCCCCCACCATTTGTCTCGTTCTCCAAAATTAATTGGGCCATCCATTGCTTCCATTCCTTTTTGTAGCAGCCAATGTTTGGCATTATCCAGCAACAGATCGGTCGCCTGCTGGTTGTTGATAGATTCAAAAAAACCTATCCCTCCCACGGGGACGTCATCACCCTTGTTTTTATATTTCTGGTTGATAAAGCTGGCAATTCGGCCTATGAGCTTTCCCTCGTCATCCTTTAATATCCAGCGCTCAATCTCTCCAAAGCGGAAGGCCTTATTTTTTTTAGCATCAAAAACCTCATTGATATCCTTATCTAGGGGGCGAATCCATTTCGGGTCATTTTTATATAACTCCACTGCCACTTGTAAAAATTGTTGAGCGGTGGCACGATCGTTAACGGGAATCAATTGCATATAGATGGTGTATAGAAGGCAAATGTAAGTTTTTAGCGGAAGGGTAACTTGAAAATGGGCCGAAGATTTTACTTTTAGCCTTGTTGATCTCTGAACGCGTGACTAAGTTGCAATGCTTTTTGAAGTTGGGATCCGATTGAAGTGAATCGGTAACATGGGTTGTAGGATGGGTGGGCATAAAAAAAGAGAACGAAAACGTTCTCTTTTTTTATAATTCCAAGGTAAACCTATGGAAGTAGTAATCTTATTTATTACCAGAACTCATTTTTGCTTCTATGCTAAGGGTTGCATGCGGTACAGCTCGTAACCTTGCTTTGTCAATAAGTCTGCCGGTAACGCGGCAAATGCCATAAGTTTTATTTTCAATACGCATCACCGCTTTTTCAAGGTGATCGATAAAAGTAATCTGGCGACTAGCCATTTGGCTTAACTGTTCTCTTTCCATGCTAAGACTTCCATCTTCCATGGTCATATAGCGGTTGTCGCTTTCGTCTCCACCTAGTTCATCTTTACGGGTAATTAGACCATGTAAATAGGACAATTCTTTTTTAGCAGCTTCCAATTTGCGGTGAATCAGCTCTCTGAATTCATGCAGTTCAACATCGCTGTAACGTTGTGAAGGGGCTCCAGGATCTCTTTGAGCTTTGTCTAATACAGATTTGGTAAATTCAGGCTGATATTTCCGAACAGTTTTGGTAGAAATTTTTGGAATCACCACTGGTTTTGGAGCAGGAACTTTAATATCTTTCGCTTTAACTTCAGGAACAGGTTTTACCGAAACTACTTTTATAATTGCAGGTTTAGCTGCAGGTGTTTTACTTTCAACTTTTTTCGCCATAATGATAGTAGCTGGTTTAACAGCTTTTGCAGGAATACTTTTTACCGGTTCAGCTTTTTTAATAATCGGTTTTTTTATAAGTATTGCAACTTTTTTAGCAGGAACAACTTTTTGAGGAGCTGCTTTTGCTAGGGGTTTTATAGATTTTTTGGCAGGGGCACTTACTTTTTTTGGAACCACCGTACCTACTGCCTTTTTTGGAGCGACTTTAGCAACTACCTTTTTTGCAACTACTTTGGCTACCGCTTTTTTAGCGATTGGCTTTACAATCACCTTTTTAGCGATTGGTTTAGCTATCACCTTTTTGGCAACAGGTTTTGCGATTACTTTTTTAGGTGCAACTTTGACTATCTTTTTTTGGATAGGCTTGGTTACCACCTTTTTAGGAGCGATTTTTTTTGCTGGCGCTACTTTAACCACCTTTTTTGGGGCGGATTTGACTGGTTGGGCGGTTTTTTTTGCAATAGGTTTTCCCGTTGCTTTTACTGCTTTTACCGGCAGCTGCTTTTTTGTTGCCATACTAATTTGACTTTTTAAGTACGTTCACTTTCAAGATAGCATTATTCACCTCAATTTCGGCTCCCTCGTTTAAAACGGGGTAAAAAGCAAGCGAATCTGCCAGGATTTCCGCGCAAATATAATCTTTATATTGAATTAATGAAAGTTGCACCCCTGCATTTTCCAAAACAGCCACATTTATCCTATCTGTAAGCTCAAATCCGCTGTCTTTTCTGATATTTTGAATTTTATTGACAAATTCTCTCGCATCTCCTTCCTTTTTCAGCTCTTCTGTGATGGTAATGTCGAGGGCAACGGTCAAGGACCCCTTGCTAGCTACTTCATATCCGGTAATTTCATCGGTGGCCACCTCCAGATCTTCGCTACTTATAATAATAGGATCTTCATTTTTTGCTATATAATCAGGGTTTAGAAGGTAATCCCCTTCTAAGACCTTGTCAATTAAGAGATTACTGAACTTGCTGATTTCATCGGCTGCCCATTTCATTTTAGGACCCAGCTTTTTTCCCAGGGTTTTGAAGTTGGCCTTAGCTTTTTTCTGGATAAAATCATTCTCTGCACCTAAAATTTCAACTTCTTTTATGTTCGTTTCAGCTTTTATGATGGCTGCTACCTTTTTTATCCTTTCTGCCATTTCTGAATCCATTGCTGGAATTAGCACTTTTTGCAATGGCTGACGGACTTTGATATTTACTTTTTTACGGAGGGACAATATAAGAGAAGAGGCATCCTGGGCCAATTGCATTCTTTTTTCCAGATCAGCATCAATTGCCGCCTCGTTGATGGTTGGGAAATCGGTATGGTGAACCGATTCAATCAAAAAACGCCCGGAAACCTTGTTTAAGTTAAGAAAAAGCCAGTCTGCAAAAAAGGGGGCAATGGGGGCCATAAGCCTAGTAAGTGTTTCTAGGCACTCGTAAAGGGTTTGATAAGCAGAAATTTTGTCTTGCTCATATTCCCCTTTCCAAAACCGGCGGCGGCATAAGCGTACATACCAATTACTCAAAAGGGCATCCACAAAATCTTCGATGGCCCTTCCTGCTTGCGTTGGCTCATAGTCATCTAGGTTTTGTTGTACATTTTTGATTAATGAATTTAAGCAGGACAGAATCCATTGGTCAATCTCAGGTCTTTGCTTAATAGGAATCAGGTCTTCTTTAAAGGCAAATCCATCCACATTAGCATACAATGCAAAAAATTGATACGTATTATAGAGTGTGCCAAAGAATTTCCGTTGTACTTCCTTAATTCCTTCGGTATCAAATTTCAGGCTGTCCCAAGGCGATGCATTGGTGATGAGGTACCAGCGGGTGGCATCAGCTCCAAAAGTATCGATGGTTTCAAATGGATCTACCACATTGCCGAGTCGCTTACTCATTTTATTTCCATTCTTATCTAAAACTAGTCCGTTACTTACTACAGTCTTATAGGCTACACTGTCAAACAACAACACACCTAAGGCATGTAAGGTATAAAACCAGCCCCGAGTTTGGTCAACCCCTTCGGCTATAAAATCGGCTGGAAAAGCACCATTGGCTCCTTTGCCATTGAGAGGAGAATTGCTGGAAGCGGCATGGTATTGCCAAAAATTCTCCGTGCTTAGCGGACCAAATTCATTGGAACTGCTATCCGGCAATCCCCATTGTGCATAGGGCATCGCGCCACTATCGAACCAAACATCCACCAAGTCGGGTACTCGTTTCATTGGCAAACCCGAAGTACTTACCAATATAATAGTATCCACAAATGGTTTGTGCAAATCCAAAACAGCTTCGTTTAGATGGTCATGATTGGTATCGCCACCCAATTGAGCCGCCGCTTTCTTTATTTCTTTATTCAGTTCGTCAATGGACCCGATGCATTTTTCTTCTGAGCCATCCTCTGTGCGCCAGATGGGTAAGGGTGTTCCCCAATATCTGCTGCGACTCAGGTTCCAGTCAACCATATTTTCGAGCCAGTTACCGAAGCGGCCTGTACCGGTTGCGGCTGGTTTCCATTGGATGGTTTTGTTAAGCTCTACCATCCGATCCTTGACAGCAGTGGTTTTGATGAACCATGCATCCAAGGGATAATAAATGATGGGTTTATCTGTTCTCCAGCAATGAGGGTAGCTATGTTCGTACTTTTCTACCTTGAAGGCTCGGTTTTCTTTTTTAAGCTTTACACTGATATCGATATTAACATCCACATAGTTGGGGTCATCCTTGTAATTTTTAACATAGCGTCCACTGAATTCGCCGGTGCCTTCTATAAATTTACCCTGCTTGTCTACCAAGGTCAAAATGCCGAGGTTATTTTTTTTGCCTACTTTATAATCGTCTGCGCCAAATGCAGGGGCGGTATGTACAATGCCGGTTCCATCTTCGGTGGTAACAAAATCGCCTACTATGATTTTGAAGGGATTAGCTTCTGGAGTAGTTTCTCTTATAAGTTCTATTGTATTAGCAGCTGAAGGAAGCAGTTGTTCGTATTCAATCCCATTCAATTCCTTTCCCTTGAATTCGGAAAGTATTTTCCAGGGTAAAATTTTATCCCCTTCTTTATAAGCCTCAAAGTCTCCATTTTCAGCTTCGGGCTTACAGTATTTGCCCAATAGCGCTTTTGCAAGTATAATATGAACCGGTAAATATGTATAGGGGTTAAATGTTTTTACCAGCACGTAGTCGATAGTAGGACCTACGGTTAATCCAAGGTTGGAAGGAAGTGTCCAGGGGGTAGTAGTCCAAGCCATAAAAAAAGCCTCCCCTGAAGTTTCCATAGCAGCAAAAATCTTTGCCACTGCTGGGTGTTCGGGTGCTACCTTTTCTGAAGGATGGGGAAGGCGGAACATCGCCACCACACTGGTGTCCTTTACATCTTTGTAGGTGCCGGGCTGGTTTAGTTCATGCGAACTAAGTCCCGTACCTGCAGCTGGAGAATAGGGCTGGATGCTTACGCTTTCATATAAGTAGCCTTTTTTGTGAAGTTCACTTAAGGTCCACCAAAGAGTTTCTACATAATTGTTTTCAAAAGTTACATAGGGCTTTTTGAGATCCACCCAGTAGCCCATTTTATTGGTAATGTCATCCCACTTGTCTTTGAATTTCAATACTTCTTTTCGGCAGGTAGCGTTGTATTCTTCTACCGATATTTTTTTTCCGATATCCTCTTTGGTGATGCCTAACAATTTCTCCACACCTAGTTCAACGGGTAATCCATGGGTATCCCAGCCTCCCTTTCTTTTTACTTGAAACCCTTGCATGGTTTTATAGCGACAAACCAGGTCTTTTAGGGTTCTTGAAATCACATGATGAATTCCCGGCATACCATTGGCACTGGGCGGACCCTCGTAAAATACAAAGGGAGTATTGCCCTCCCTCAACGCTACACTTTTTTCAAATGCATTGTTTTTTTCCCAATGATTCAATAGCTCATTACCGATGGCCGGTAAATTCAATTGCTGGTATTCTTGGTATTTGGCGCTCATATCATGTTGCTATCAGTGGTATAAAATGTGCGCAAAGGTAAGAAATAGACTTGTTGTAAAAACATCCCCATCTTGCGGAGAGCCTTTCCATTGCTTTATTTTTAAGTTTTCCACAAATAAGCACTTTGGCATAAAATTGGCCATTATTGATAGGTATCCAAAAAGTTTATTGTGAAAAAGCTAGTGCATTTTGGAAACCGTAAAGGAATAAATTGAATTTTTTTTTGGCCCGTTTTAACTCCCTACCCACTTATTTGGCCCTTGGCTGAAATTTATTTTAGTAGAATGTTTGATGCTATGTTTACAAAGTCAACGATAACTTCAGGCATGTTTATTCAATACTATAGTTTGAGCGGATAGATAGGACTGCTGTATCTTTTTTTCGGAGTCTTTTTTTAGCTGCTTCCATGATTCAATTGCCCTAAAGGGCATCAGAATTTTACAGACAAAGTGCTGATAATCTGTCTAGGAGCTATTGGATTGATGCTGTAGTTTTCGTGTACATAATAGTTGTACGTGTTCATTAAATTCGACAATTTTACTAATAGGGTGATTTTTTTATAGCTATATCCAGCAGATAGTTCGAATGTGGTAAATCCAATAACGGGGATTAATCGGTTATAGTTTTGTGCCTGCCCCTGCGTATTGTTCCACCCTCCCAGTCGATCGCCGGTGTAAAATCCTGCAATACCCAATTTGAGCCGCTTTAGAGCCCCTTTGTTAAAAGTATAAAATGCACTGGTGTTGGCAGTATGGGAAGGGATATTTATCAATTTTTCCCCTTCTATATAATTCCCTTTTGCTTTTTTGGTTTTGGTGAAGCGCATATTGTTAAAACTATAACCAGCCAATATATTTAAACCTTTAACCAGTTGCACATTGATGTCTAATTCAATCCCATTACTGGTAGTTTGCCCCGCTAGTTCTTTTAAAGCGATGTTATTGTTTGGAGTAATCCCATCTGCAGTAAACTGAGCTGTTTGAGCTAGGTTATTATTGATGATTTTGTAAAATGTGAGGTTAGCAGAAAGTTTGTCTTTAAT